>JAIEDJ010000063.1 GCA_029068025.1 Oscillospiraceae bacterium
CGAGGATTGAGATCCTTATTCGTATGCGCCATCTGAAACTCATACTCAAAGTCCGACGTTGCCCGCAGCCCCTTTACGATAACGTCGATCTCCGGACGCTTTTCAAAATAATCCGCCAACAGCCCATCAAAGCTGTCGATCTCTATGTTATGAATAGACCCCGCCGCCTTTGAAAGCAGCTCCACACGCTCCGGAATTGAAAAGCTGTAGGTTTTCAGCGGGTTTATCAGTACGACCACGACCAGCTTGTCAAACATGGTGGTAGCGCGCTTGATAATATCCAGATGCCCGTTTGTAACGGGATCGAAACTACCCGGATAAATAGCAGTCTTCATGAACTCTCCTTATTTTATTTAAAAGAATTTCAAATTTCTCAATTGGCGGCACGCTCCGCTCCAAATGCAGCGACAGCTTCTATCACAATTTGTTGATTGTGTTTAAAGCATCCTGCCCATTCGGTGCGTTGATCTTTGCCCCGCTGCATTTTCCGCTCCGCTTAGCCGTCAATTGAGAACCGGTCGAAAAAATTTTTTTGTTATTTGTTAAAATTTTTTCGACCTATTTGAAATTCCTGCACCTTTACAATGTTGATCTTTGTTTGGAAATTTCCTTTATAGCGTTGATCTTGCCGTGATGACTTTCATCACATCGTCTCTTCACCCGGCTTGCGATAGATCGAAAGTGAGATATTGCCGTGCCGCAGCAGCTTTACAAGCTCGAAACCGTTGTCCGCCTCGTGCGGCAGAACACAGCCGCTCTCATGCTCGCAGACGATAACCCCGCGCTCCGACATCCTCGGCGTGAGGATCGGCAGAGCCTTCTGAATGATCTTGCGCTCATACGGCGGATCCAGCAGCGCTATGTCGAATTCGCATCGCGCCGATTTCAGAAACGCCGAAAAAGGCATTGAGTGAACGTGCGCGGTCTCGGAAAAACCGCAGTGCTCTATATTCTGCTTCACCGCCTTGATCGACGGTGCGGCGTTGTCCACAAAATGACACTCGGCGGCTCCGCGCGACAGCGCCTCTATACCGAGCTGACCGCTCCCCGCGAACAGATCCAGCACCACCGCTCCGGGTATCTCGAACTGTATCGCGCTGAATATCGCTTCCTTGACGCGGTCGGTCGTCGGTCTGACCAGATCCGCGCCCTCGACGGTAACAAGCTTGCGCCCCCGCGCAGTTCCCGTGATAACTCTCATCTAAAACCTTTCCTGTATAAACTCATAAAGCTCGCGCGCCTTTTCCTCGCCTATTTTCGCGGCGGCCTGAAGCTCCCCGGGAGAAGCCTCCTTCATCGCGCTCTTTGTCTTGAACGCCTTGAGCAGCGCCCTCGCCTTCGCCTCGCCTATTCCTTTGACCTCGCAAAGCTCCATAGAATACGTTTTCTGTTTGTGCTTGACGCGCTGAAAAGTGATCGAATAGCGGTGAACCTCGTCCTGAATATTGGTAAGCAGTGCAAACAGCGCACGGTTGGACTTGATCTCGATCTCCCCCCCCGCCCTCGCGATAGCGCGGGTGCGGTGCTTGCTGTCCTTTACCAGACCGAACAGCGGAATATCTATCTTAAGCTCGTCAAGAACCTCCGCAACCGCCGAGATATGTCCCTGACCACCGTCCAGCAGTATCAGATCGGGCAGCGGACAAAACGCTTCGTCATTTTCGAGATACCGAGTGAGCCGCCGCCGCAGGACTTCCTGCATACAAGCATAGTCGTTCTGACCCTCAACAGTCTTTATGGTAAACTTCCTGTACCCCGGCTTGAACGGCCGCCCGTTGCGGTATACGATCATACCGCCGACCATTCCTGTCTCGCCGAAATTTGAAATATCATAGCTTTCAATGATATTCGGGACCTTCTCCAGTCCCAGCATAGTTTTCAGATCCTCCAGCGCGGAGATCTCCTTAGCGGTGCGCCCGACCCTGAGAGCCAGATACTCGCCCGCGTTTTTCTTCGCAAGCATGATCTGCGCCATTCCCTCGCCCCTGTGCGGAACGACGAACTTCACCGCGTGACCGGTCTGTTCGCGAAGCAGCTGAGCAAGCAGTTCCATATCGTCAAATTCCTCGTCGACGTATATTTCCTTGGGAACGTCCTCGCCGCCGGAGTAGTAATTCAGCAGAAAATCGCGCCGCATAGCGCCGTCCTCGTATTCCTCGCCGAGGAAGAAATTCTGCTTGTCAATAAGCCGTCCGCCCCTGTATTTGATGACCGCGACGCTTGCCATACCGACGTTCTGCGCCGCGCCGACTATATCATATTCCTGCTTGTAGTCAAGGATCTTCTGCTGCGCCGTAAGCCGTGTTATCGCTGAGATCCTGTCGCGCAGCCGCGCGGCTCTCTCGAAATCCAGCTCCTCCGCCGCCTGCTCCATCTGTTCGGTAAGCTCGGCAACGGTGGTCTTGCTGCCGCTTTCAAGATAGTCTATCGCCTCGGCGATGATCTTCTTGTACTCCTCCGATGATATATTCCCCTCGCATACGCCCATGCAGCGCTTTATATGGCGGTTAAGACAGGGACGCTCCTTGTTGAAATCACGCGGGAACTTCTTTTTGCAGGTGGGGAGCATAAAGATAGTGTTTGCCTCCTCGACCGTCTGCTTTACGGTGAAACCGCTTGTAAACGGACCTATATAATCCGCGTTCTTGTCATTGGTATTGAGCGAATAGGTTATGCGCGGAAAATCCTCGCGTGAAATTTTAATGTAATTATAGCCCTTGTCGTCCTTAAGCAGGATATTGTACTTAGGCTGATGCAGCTTGATAAGGCTGCATTCAAGGACAAGCGCGTCCAGTTCGCTTCTTGTGACAATAAAGTCGAAATCGCGGATATTATCCACCAGCCTGAGGGTCTTGGCGGTATGCTGAGAATTGGATCTGAAGTAGGACGTGACGCGGTTTTTCAGCGCCTTAGCCTTACCGACATAGATAATATCGCCGCCGGAATTTTTCATCAGATACACACCCGGCTCCTGCGGCAGGCGGTTAGCCTTTTCCCGCAGAAAGGGAAGCTTTTCGTTCACAGACCACTCCCCCTTAACAAAAAATGCCCCTTAAACGAACGATACACATTATATTTTAGCACATTTCTTTGAAAAATGCAATAGATTTTGTCGAATTTTTGTTTTTTAGGAAAATCCCCTTGAAAAACTACTATAAAAGTGATAGAATATAGTGTGGATAAATAATAATTTAGCAAGATCTTATAAAGTTAAAAACCGGGATTCCAAAGGGCGCGACGCCCTTGACCCAATTGGGGCTCCGCCCCAAACCCCGCTTAAGGGGCTAGCCCCTTAAGAATCCCGGTTTTTAACTTTTAAATAGCCTTCAAAATTTAATTTTGATCAAGGACATAGAATGAACGAGTTAAGATTTAAAGACGGCATAAAGGACGGGCTTCCCATTGCGCTCGGCTATTTGTCGGTATCATTTACATTCGGAATAACTGCCGTGAATATGGGGATCCCCGCTATCACAGCGGTGCTTATCTCGCTGACAAACGTCACCAGCGCGGGACAAGTCGCGGGTATCGGAATAATCGCGGCGGGCGGCGGATACGCCGAAATGGCTATGGCTCAGCTTATCATCAACCTCCGCTACGCGCTGATGAGCCTTTCACTCTCACAAAAGCTGGACAGCCGCTACAACATCTGGCACAGATTATCGACCTCGTTCTGCGTTACCGACGAGGTGTTCGCTGTCGCGTCGGGCAAAAACGGCGAGATCCCAGCGCGTTATATGTACGGTCTTATACTGCTCCCGTACCTGTTCTGGTCAGGCGGCACGGCGGTAGGCGCGTTTGTCGGAAGCATACTTCCCGACGAAGTAAAATCCGCGCTCGGCATCGCGATCTACGGAATGTTCATCGCGATAATCATCCCGCCGTCGAAAAAATCACGCGGAGTGCTTTTCACGGTGATAACAGCCGCCGCGCTGAGCTGTCTGATCTGCTATGTACCGCTGTTCAGCGGCATTTCAAGCGGGATCTCCATTATAATCTGCACGGTGATTGCCGCCTCTCTCGGCGCACTGCTGTTCCCACGCGAGGTAAGGGAGGAGCCGGTCGATGAATAATACCGTTTACCTCTTTTGGAGCGTCGCGGTGATGGCGTTGGTAACGTATCTGATACGTATGCTGCCCCTCGCCGCGTTCCGTAGAAAAATCAAATCAAAATTCGTGATGAACTTTCTCTATTACGTGCCGTATGCGGTGCTGTCGGCAATGACGATCCCGGCGGTATTCTACAGCTCAAACGGAATTATAAGCGCCATAGCGGGATTTGTTGTGGCAGCCGTGCTTGCGTTCTTTGAGAGAGGACTGCTGACCGTCGCGGTTTGCGCGTGCGGCAGCGTATTCGTCACCGAACTGATCATTCGCTTAACGGGAGGATAAATATGAAATTAATGTTTGCGTCCGATATACACGGCTCCGCGCTGTGGTGTGAAAAAATGCTTGACGCGTACCGGACGGAGGGCGCGGAAAAGCTCTGTCTGCTCGGCGATATCCTCTATCACGGACCGCGCAACGATCTTCCCGAGGGACACGCGCCGAAAAAGGTCATAGCGCTGCTGAACGCCGTCAAGAACGAGCTGCTTTGCGTCCGCGGCAACTGCGATACCGAGGTGGATCAGATGGTGCTGGAGTTCCCCGTCCTCTCGGAAAGCGCGCTGATCTACGCGGACGGCACGGAGATATTCCTTTCGCACGGACATCATTTCAACCCCGACACGCTGCCGCCGCTGAAACCCGGCTCGGTGCTGATAAACGGTCACACCCACGTCCCCAAGGATATAACAGTGAACGGCATACGCTGCCTGAATTGCGGATCGGTCGCATTGCCAAAGGAAGATTCCGCGCACAGCTATCTTATTTTTGAGAACGGAGATTTCACTTTTAAAAGTTTGTAAAAGCCGAGATCAACAAATTAATCGAGCAGTGAATTTCAAAAAGAGTCGAAAAAATTTTAAAAAATAACAAAAAAATTTTTTCGACCGGTTCTCAATTGGCTGCTAAGCGGAGCGGAGCGCGAAGCGCGGAGCAGAGCGTGCAGTCAATTGAGAATTTTGAAATTCTTTTTAATAAGGTAAAATAATATGCAGAAAATTCTGGGTTACATCCGCCGCGCCTGTCAGGAGTTCGACCTGATCGAGGACGGCGACAAAATAGCCGTCGGTGTATCCGGCGGCAAGGACAGCCTTGTGCTGCTCGCAGGACTGGCACATATGCGGCGGTTTTACGAGAAGAAGTACGAGATCGCTGCGGTCTCTCTCGATCCGCGCTTCGGCGGCGAGGACGGAGACTATTCCCCTGTAGAGCGGCTCTGCAGAGAGCTTGACGTGGAGTTCAAGCTGATCCGCACCGACATTGCCGAGATAGTGTTCGATATCCGCAAGGAACCGAGCCCCTGCTCGCTCTGCGCGAAAATGCGGCGCGGCGCGCTTCACGACGCGGCAAAGTCGCTGGGCTGCAATAAACTCGCGCTCGGGCACAACAACGACGACGCGATAGAAACATTTATGATGAACCTTCTCCACGAAGGGCGCATCGGCTGCTTCGCGCCGATATCGTATCTGTCACGGAAGGATATTACAGTTATAAGACCGCTTGTTTTCGCGCCTGAGCATATTGTTGCATCCTGCGCGAGAAGAAACAGCTTCGAGATAATAAAATCCAAATGTCCAGCCGACAAGCACACCTCGCGGCAATCCGCGAAGGAACTGTTGGCGGCTCTGGAGCGCGAGGATAAAGGCACCAAACAGCGTATATTCGGAGCAATGCGAAAAGCGGGAATAGACCGCTGGGGATATAAAGAATGATACAAGCAAACTTTTGGGGAGAAAATTAATGGGAAAACAAATCAAACTCAACACCAATAAAAACAGCAACTCAAAGCAGACAAAAAAACGCCGCGAAACGCGCTTTTTCTTTGTCAAGGATCAGGGAGAAGGCGCTGTCCGCGTTTTAATCATAATCTTCAAGCTCCTTGAGCTGGTCATTACCACGATCTTCGCGCTCTGCCTCGGCATACTCGCGCCGCTGAGCCTGATGATGGGCGAACCGGACGAGATCGTCTTCACTTCTGCCGCCGTCCCGTGGATAATTTCGTCCGTGCTGTACGTTATCGGACTGTTTCTGATGATCTTCAACTGCTCCAAGACCGGCGCGGGTGTACACATTGCCGCAGGGATCTGCTCGCTCGTCACCTACAACAATTTCCGCGCCCTTTTTCGTGATCACCCCGAATACAGAACACCCGCGCATCTGTTTATGCCCTGCCTTATCATCTCGGCGCTATCCGTTGCGATAATGCTTATGGTGAATGTTCCGGTATGGTGGGAACGCTATATCCAAAAGCAGAACGAAAAAGCGCCCTCCATTCTCGGAGACGACAACAACGATTGATCCGGAGGATAAAATGCGTTATTTACACATTTCCCATTCGGGAAAAACCGACGAGATAGTTGATCACGAGCGTTGGTTCACATTGTTTTACTATCCCGAGCTGAACGAATATTTCTTGGGCTGCCTTGTAACATGGATCGCGCACTACGAGAGATATTACAGGATCACAAAGTCGGACTATGAGCTTTACACCGACAACAAGGAAGGCTTCTATGCCAGATTCGCCGACGAACTCAGCCAAAAGGCGGACGTGTGCTTCTCCGAGCGATTTGTCGGAGCGGCAGTGCTGCGCGATTACGACGGCGCGCCGCGCTTCCAGGACGCGTACCCCCTGCCCGACGGCGAAAACAACCCGTTCCAAGGCTATGGCTATGTTGACGGGATCCTTTACGCGCGGATAGTCTGGAAGGACAATGAAATTCTCGTGCCGCCGCTGCAAGCAATAAAAAACGGCGATGAGATCAGATATCCGCTTCGTGAGAAATGCGAGCTCCAAACTGACAAGAACGGAAAGCCGATCTGCTATAAACTAAAACCCGAATATTATTGAAAATTTCCGAACAATAGAGTAACGTTTCGTTATGATAGAGCGCTATAATAAAAGCAAAACAAAAAAGCGCCGTCTATTCTCGGTGACGATGAGGAGAAGGAGAGCAAGCTGTGAAAAAAATTATAGCCGCCGTGACCGCGACAGCCTTAATACACGGAATAGCCGCCATTATTGCGGCATTGACGATTAACGATGATAATGATAAATAAAAAAGTAAAATTCCCGAACATAAGAGCGATACTCATATAGGAATTTTTATAGCGTTTCCATTAACATAACAGTTTTTTTGATGTATAATAGAAGTAAAATAAATCGGAATTTAGGGGTAAAAAACAATGAATAAACCGTCTGTTATATGGTCAGTTAGTTTATTGGCGATTTCTATTGTAACGATTTCCATAACATTCCATCATAAGAAACAAAAAAAATTTGAATGTCACTTTGGAAAAGATGACATAAGGATTGATAATATAGTACTTAATCCTATTCATATCTTGCCTGAAAATCAATGTAAAGTTGATCAGGAAATCGACTTTTACATGAAGGATAATGGTAATTACTATCTTTTAAGAATCATCAATAATGATAAATATACAATGACATTATGTGACAGCGGTGAAATAAACCATATCATTGTCTGTGTTCCGATAAATGATACATATACCGCATTAGAAAAAATTATATGTCAATTAAAAAGCTTTCCTTATTCAAAGAAACTCAAACATAAGCAACAAACATATCG
>JAIEDJ010000064.1 GCA_029068025.1 Oscillospiraceae bacterium
GTATAATAGCCCTGACCTCGCACCAGCGAGATGTCAAACTCAACGCCGTATTTCCCGTTGGCGATAGCGCGGCTGTCGGAGATGATCTTGGTGAGGTTCTTTGCGTCTTCCTCTCCGACGATCTCGGTTATGCTTTCGAGCGAGACGGGCAGCGAATTGATGATGCCGGACAGCTTGTCCACGGCGGTCTTTTCAAAGCCCTTTTCGGTAAGCTCGGCGCATACTCCGTCCGCTCCGATCTTGTCGAGTTTATCGAAGCTGACACAGACTGTTGCGAGGTCGTCCGCGGGGAAGCCGAGCGCCGAAAGCGTTTTATTCAGGACGGCTCTGTCGTTCACCCGCACGGTGAAATCTCCGATATCCAGCGCGTTAAGCGCCTTTGCGGTAACAGCGATAAGCTCGACCTCGCAGTCGGGGGTCGGGTCGCCGATCACGTCTATATCGCACTGCATAAACTCGCGTAGCCTGCCCTTCTGGGGGTTTTCGGCACGGTAGACCCTGTCCATCTGTATCGCCTTGAACGGCAGGGAAAGCTCGTTGCGGTTCGCGGCGAAATAGCGCGTCAGCGGAAGCGTGAGGTCATAGCGCAGACCGAGGTCGCAAAGCTGTTTTTCATCGCCGCTTTCCAGCGCTTTCTGCAGCTTATCGCCTCGTTTGAGTATCTTGAAGATGAGGTTGAGATTGTCGCCGCCGTCGCTTTTGTCAAGGTTCTCCGCGTCCTCAATGGCGGGGGTGGTTATCAGAGAAAATCCACTGCTGCGGTATATCTCAAATATGGTCTGACGGAGACTTTCGCGAAGCTCCGCTTCACGCGGAAGAAAATCCCGTGTTCCTTTAACACATTTTGTCTTCATAACAATTCCTTTCCAAAAACGGGAAAATCCCGATAATAATCACAAATACAATGATTTTGCACCATAGTTAAATTATACCATTATACACGAATTTTGTCAAGATTTTTTTAAATTTTTCGGTTTATGTTTTTTGGGGATGATCATCACGGTTTGGGGTGATAAATGTTCCTGTTTTACAGATGATGTGACGAACCTCCGGGATGTGCGGATATGCCCGTACACGCCGGAGGAACTTTTGTTATTTTTTTGAATAATATACAAGCGATGTCGAATATAATTGAATAATCGGAAAAAAGCTCATAATTCCGCGGAATACAAGTCCGAATCTTCGGGCACTTCGTATGCGCCGCGGTACAGCTCATTGCGTGTTTTAAGAAACTCATCGCGTGACAATTCATCAGGATAGGACATAATAGCGAGCGGCAGCGGATCTTCTCCACTGCTGTAGGGAGGCTGCAAATACTTGTATTTGTTTAAAGTAAACCCCAGACGTTCGTAAAAACGCACTCTGCGGGCTGCGATATCGCTCTGATCCGGAGGTTCGGCTTCAAGTATTATGGGCAGGTCGTCCGCCGCCTTTTTCAGCTCGTCCATCAGATAGGCTCCGAGACCTTTTCCGCGCATTTCTTCTGCGACGGCGAAGTGCTCAAGATACAAAATTCCGTTAAGCTCCCAGCAATTCATGAATCCGAGCACAGCGCCGTCTTCAAGCACCATAGAACGGAACGCGGGTCTTTTAAACTCGGACAGGTGTTCTTTAAAGCCGCGCCGCTCGGATTTCGGAAACGAATATTCCAATATCTCAAAGACGCGCGAGAATAATTCGCGGCTCATGGGATTTTTTTTACTGTAGACTGTGATCTTTTTCATTTTTGCTCCTTTGTGAGGTGTGCTATGTTTGTTTTTATCAAGCTCGCGCTGGAAAATCTGCTGTTCTTCGGGCTGCATTTCGACGGGAAAAATATGTTCCCAAAGCAGCTTTCCGCTAAGGAAGAAGCGGAATGTATCAAACGTATCGCTGAGGGCAGCGAACAAGCCCGCGACGAGCTTATAGTTCATAATCTGCGTCTGGTGGCGTATATAGTCAAGAAAAATTATCCTGACGCTAAGGATCCGGATGATCTTGTTTCTATCGGGACTATCGGATTGATACGTGCGGCGGAGACGTTCGACTATCAGAAGGGGAATCATTTCAGTACTTATGCCTCAAAGTGTATTGATAATCAGATAAAAATGCATTTCCGTAAGATCAAGCACCAGCTTACCGAGCTGTACATAAACGATCCGATCGAGTCGGATTCCGAGGGGAACGCGCTGACTATCGCCGACATATTCAGCAGCGGGGTGAACGTTGAGAATGACGTGGAGCTGAAAATAAACTCCGAGAAGCTGTACAAATTTATTGCCGAAGAGCTTACCGACCGCGAGCGTGAGATCATCTGCAAGCGCTACGGCGTGTCTGACATAGACGGCAGCGTATGCAAGCCGCTGACGCAGCGGGAGATCGCGAAAAAAATGGGAATCTCGCGCTCTTATATCTCGCGTATCGAAAAACGCGCGCTCGAAAAGCTGCGGGCGAGATTTGAGACCGAGTGATGAGCTTTATATTGGAAATTATATCATTCAAAATGAGATTTGTCAAGAGATAAAGCGCGGTTCGTGAAAAGGAACGCGTTTTGTGTAATTGACAAACCGAGAAAAATAATATATAATAACTTTAAGGAATTAATTGGGGAGATGTTGAAATGTTTACGGCTCATATTGATAATCAGAGGACGGAATCGGTCGCGGAGCACAGTCTGAAAGCTGCCGAAAGGGCTGCTGCATATGCGGAGAAGTTGAATTTGAGTGCTTCGGCAAAGCTTCAAGGGCTGCTTCATGATCTGGGAAAGTTATGTGTAGATTTTGATAATTACATAAACGGAAGAAATTCCATGAAGCGCGGGGAGATCGATCATGCTTACGCCGGAGCAAGGTATTTGTGCGAGCTGTCTAAAGAAACGGACGACGGCTTGATAAAGATTGCCGCAGGATATATTTCGAGGACGATCATCTCTCATCACGGACTTCACGACTGGCTTTATGACGATGGGAGCAGTTATTTTGAACATCGGATCTCAACGGAAAAACGGTATGATGAGATACTTGAAAATATACATGATATTATTACTCGTGAAAATGCGTTGGGGCTGCTGAAAAGTGCTGCAGCTGAAATCGAGGAGTATGATAAAATGATGAAACGCTTATCAAGCAAAAACAGCATGAAATACTTGTTCTATTGCAGTTTGTTTGAGAGATTGATGCAGTCGGTTT
>JAIEDJ010000065.1 GCA_029068025.1 Oscillospiraceae bacterium
CTGCTGAAGATCGGGCATAGCGCGGCCGACACAGCTTGGCGGGACGGGCAAGGTGAATTTGCAGACCGGCTCGAGAAGCACGGACTTCACGCCTGCGAGTCCCTGGCGGACAGCTCTCCACGCCGCCTGGCGGAAGTCGCCGCCCTCGGTGTGCTTCTGATGTGCGCGGCCCGCGACCAACGTGATCTTCACGTCCGTGAGCGGGGAGCCTGTCAATACTCCGATGTGGCGGCGCGAACGCAGATCGGAGAGGATAAGCCGCTGCCAGTTCTCGTCGAGGTCTGTACATTGTGTATCATAGGTCACTCCGCTTCCGCGCGGCTGCGGCTCTATCAGCAGATGAACCTCGGCATAGTGACGAAGCGGTTCGTAGTGCCCCATGCCGATGGTTTTTTCTTCTATGGTCTCGCGGTAGGCGATGCTGCCCTCGCTGAAGGTTACCTTTTCGCCGAATCGCTGTTCTACCACGTTTTGCAGCACCTCAAGCTGTATCTCGCCCATGACCGAAACGTGGATCTCCTTAAGCTGCTCCGACCATGAGAATTTCAGCTGAGGGTCTTCTTCCTCCAGCTTTTTCAGCTTTGTAAACGACTGAAAAACGTCCGCGCCCTCGGGAAGATCGACCTTGTAGTTAAGATAGGATTCGATAAACGGCTCCGCTTCGGGCGGCTGTTCGCCGAAGGTCTGCCCGGCGCGGGTGTGCGTCAGTCCCGCGACGGCGCAGAGCTGTCCCTCTTGTGCCTGATCGACGGCTGTGTACTTTGTGCCGTTGTATATGCGGATCTGTGTTATTTTCTCGTCGGAGTCGTCGATGACAGAGCGGTTTTTCAGTGTTCCGCCGTTGATCTTAAGGTGGGTGAGACGCGTGCCGTTTTCGTCTGTCGTTATCTTATAGGCGAGCGCGGCAAAGCCTTCGCGGCGGTCTTTCGGAAGCGCGTATTTTTCGAGGATGGAAAGCAGCCTGTCGGCGCCGTCCGATCTCAGTGCGGAGCCGAACAGCACGGGGAACAGCCGCCGTCCCGCAATCGCTTTTGCGGCTTGTTCGGGCGGCACGGAGCCGGTCTCCAGCAAACAATTCATGCAATCCTCGTCGTATTCTGCGGAGTTTTCATCGAAATGCCCGTCAAATTCCAGAATACTGCTGTTTAGTCCGCGCAGCTCGGCGATGATCTCGTTATTTGATCTGTGGGAGATGTCCATTTTGTTCACGAAGATGAACACGGGCACCCTGAACCTTGCAAGCAGCTCCCAAAGCGTCCGCGTGTGGCTCTGGATACCGTCGGTGCCGCTTATCAACAGCACCGCGCAGTCGGGGACGGAGAGGGCGCGTTCCGCTTCGGCGGAGAAATCGACGTGTCCGGGGGTGTCGAGCAGGGTGAACTCGGCGGTCCCGGTTTTCAGGACAGCCTGCTTTGAGAAGATGGTGATGCCGCGTCTGCGCTCTATCGGGTCGGAATCGAGAAACGCGTCGCCGTTGTCCACTCTGCCGCGCTTTCGGATAGCGCCCGCTTGAAAGAGCAGTTCCTCGGTGAGCGTCGTTTTTCCTGCGTCGACATGAGCCGCCATAGCAACAACTATTCTTTTCATGAGATCCGTTCACCTCCTGCCCGCGCAATTAGTATGCGGCGGCACTAAATACCGATATATTCGCTTATTTCATATGACCGCGCTTTTAAATCAAAACGTTCAATGTATGGAATTTTGTCTTTATATACCCAACGTTCGATATATGTCGGATCTAAAGCAAATAAACGTTCGTTTTTTAACGATGTATAAGCGTCATAGGAGCCTTTGTAACATTCCTGAAAACGACTGCAGAACGGGGCGTTGTCCAACGGATGTCCTATCTCATAGCATATTCCCTCTATTTGTATATTATCTGTACACAGCGCGGCGTTCCGATTGGCTGAAAGCTGGCGGTACTTCCTGGATGTGGCATCCGTTTGAAAGCAGAATTTCCCGTCAATCAGAACAACGCTCATCATTCGTGAGGATACCTTATTGTTCACCGACGTTGAAAGCGCCATTTTTCTTCCTTTCCCGAATTCCAGAAGAAAAGCTTCATATTTTTCCGAAAATGTGTCCATTAGATCTTCCTCCTGTCTCCTAAATAAAATGGTGTCAAGCGTGTTTGCTTGACACCACAAGGCTTTTATTAAAGACTACTTTGTGACAATAACGCTTGCGGTCGCGAATTTCTTACAGTGTGCGACGCTGACATTGAACTCGTAGCCCTCGCGCTGCTCGAGCATTTTCGCGTAGCCCTCGGTGATGATGAAGGGAGCGCCGAGCCTGTCTCGCAGGACTGTGATGTCGTGCGCTCTGATCACGCGCATACCCGTACCTATCGCTTTTGCCACGGCGATCTTGACGCAGTAATTTTCGGCGATAAGCGCCGAGGAAAGTTTATGTGATACAAAAAATCTGATCTCATCCGCGGAAAAATAATCCGACAGGAATTTCTTGTTTTTGCAGCTTTTGCGGATCCTTGAGATCTCGATTATAGCTGTTCCCGTCCGAACAAAAACGTTACTCGACATCTTCACCCACCACCTTTTTGCGCAGCTGTTTCGGAACGTTTTGCGCGATAGTCTCTCTCATTTTTTTATTTGGATTGAATATTATCTTGACCCTGCCGTAATCCGAATGCTCCACAAACAAGCAATACGCGTCGCTTTCAAGTCCGCTTGACGCATGAACAACGACATCGAAGTCCTCGCTGCCGCAGGGTATGGGTTCAAAATCAAAGGTCCGCTTGATATCGACCGTTATCATACGTGTCCGCTTTCGTTTTCCTTTGATCTTGTCTATATCCATTTCATCATTCGTGATGATGTATTCGTATTCAACGCCCATTCCGCTGACGAACCAGACTCCCAGCCCAACGGAAACGAACGCAAAAATCAATCCGAGCAGACCGATCCATATCATTAAGAACACGAATCCCGTCGCTATCAGCAGTGATATTACTATCGTCATCACAGCCTTGGCGGTGTCACCCGACGTGCGGGTCTTAGCGACAAGCTGTTCGCAATAACTATCCATCAAGGTGCTTTTTCTCCCGTTTTTTGAATTTATTGTTTAAAGTATAACATATTTTATATAAAAAAGTCAATAGGCTTTTATATATTTTTCATAAATTTTTTGAAAAGATCATTTAATTTATGAC
>JAIEDJ010000066.1 GCA_029068025.1 Oscillospiraceae bacterium
CCTTGTATCATTCCGCATTCGGCATGTCAAACACGACTGCCGCAGAAACTTTCTTTAAAATCGCCCTCGTCTTTCTACTTAATGTAATTTTTGGTATAAACAGAGCTGTTTTATATACTATCATTTTTTAACAAAAAAAGCAAGACGATTTGCGTGAAAGCGCGTTTATTTTGCGTGAAAGTATTTTTGCACAAAAAACGCTTACGAAACAATTTAATCGTTTCGTAAGCGCGTATTTATATTACTTTTTTACGCTTTATTGCCGCCGCAGTTATAGAATAATTGCTGTAAACGTAATAAGCGATATTATTATATCCAATGGCGGATCAATATCGGTGGCGCAATCTCACTTGAACCCAAGTGATTTCCATCGGTTGAAGCAGTGCTTTCGTCCGAATAAGAGCTGTTCCCGTCGTTCGATGGATTATCAACACTCGCTTGTCATGCCATCTCCTTGATCTCGCCGCTCTGATAAGCTGCCAAAAGCTCCTTCAGATCATTGATCTGATCAAGCAGCTCGCGCCCGGTATCGGTATCGGAAATATTCGCGCGTTCGGGAAGCTTCTCGACAACGTGTATCTCCGGGGTCTCGCCGCCTGTCTTGGGATCGAACGGCTTGTGCTCCGCCAGACTAAGGCTGTGCGAATCGTATATCAGCGTATACCCGGCAATACCGGTCGTCAACTGATACGCCTTGGATATCCCGCCGTCGATAACATACAGCTTGCCGTTGGCGCGTACAGGCCGCTCGCCCTCCTTGAGCTTAACGGGAACGTGTCCGTTGATAATATGCCCCGTGTTCTCGTCTATCGAAAATTCGCGGAGAATATCGCGGCATACGTCCTCGTTCTCGGAAAACGCATAGTAGCTGTTGAATTTTTCGTGACATATCCCCTTGCTTCCGCTTAGTTCCCCGATGAAATACCGCTCGAAGAATGTCATTCTGTCCTTTCCGAAAAGCGGAGATTTCGCGCCGCACCAGAGGTACATCATAAAATCCACCGCGTATTTTTCGTGAGCGTAAAACGCCCTGTTCACCAGCTCGTTTATCTCGTTGAACAGCGCTTTTCCGCCGTAATCCCTGCCATTTATGCACACGGTAAGCCGCTTGCCGTCCTCGTCCATGGGAATACAGCCGTGGAACATCAGATTTCCGTTGCACACATTGTACATCGAGCCGCGCTGCAATAAAAACCGAACATGCCTGATCAGCTTTTCGCTGTGACCGAACGAGGTCTGCAAAATAGCCATAAGCTCCGCTTCCTTATCGGTAAGCCGCGAGGGATCCGTGGGGTCGACTGTGGGAAAGAACTTATCCTTAAGCTCGTAGCTCTGCCCGTCGATCTCTACCGTGCCATTCGCGAAATCAACTCGTGTAAATCGGCTGTCCATACCCCATTCCGGGTGCGCTGCGATAAGCTGCGCCTCAAGCTTTAGCTGAATAACGGTAATAGCCTTGTGCATTTGTGCTGCAAGATCTCCGTCGATAGGGTCGTAGATATTCGGATCATAGGTGGTGGGATAATAGCGCTTACAGTCGCTTCCGCCGTAGATCTCATTCGCAAACACCGCCAGTGCGCGCAGATTAAGTCCGTACCCATCTTCAAGCACATCGAAGTTGTTATACTTTATCGAAACGCGCAGAACATTCGCGATAAGCGCGGTGTTTCCCGAAGCCGCGCCGATCCACGAGATATCATGGTTGCCCCATTGCACATCCACATCGTGCATATTGATAAGCTCATCCAATATAATATCGGGGCGCGGGCCTCTGTCAAAAATATCGCCGATTATGTGCAGCTTATCCACTGCCAGCGACTGAATCAGCTTGCACAAGGAGATAATAAAGCTCTCCGCGATATCTGTCTCGATTATCGACGAAATGATCCTGTCGTAATAGAACTCCTTGTTCACATCGTCGGTAACGTTAAGCAGCTCGTCAACTATATACCGCATTTTCTCTGGGATACGCTTGCGCACTCTCGAGCGTGTATACTTCGCCGAGATCGCCTCGCATACAAGAATCAGCCTGTAGATAGTAAGCCTTGCCCACTCGTCGTCATCCGAGCTGCTGCTCAGCTTTTTGATCTCACGTTCGGGATAGTAGATAAGGTTCGCCAGCGTCTCGCGCTTCGCAGCCGAAACGGTTTTTCCGAACACCTTGTCGATCTTGTTTCTGATGATTCCGGAAGCACTCTTTATCATGTGAAGAAACGCTTCGTATTCTCCGTGCAAGTCGCTGAAAAAGAACTCCGTGCTCTTAGGCAGGCTCCGTATCGCCGATAAATTGATGATCTCGCTCGCCGCGCTTTCTATTGAAGGATATTTTTCCGCCAACAGCCGTAAATACTTCTTGTCCATATCCGATAACCCCACAAACTTAATATAATGATACTCGCCTATTTAAAGTATACCATATCCGATTTCAAAAGTCAAATAAAAAATGCTTAGGGTGCGCGGTGAAGCGTGCCGATTTTTGATCGCAACGGCGCAATTTTATTTTGATTTTCATGGGCTTAAGACGCACCTGCTCTGCAATAATTATGTTGTATTGCCTTAATACAGAAGTATTTTTAAAAATTATATTGCTTTTTAAGCATAAATGTGCTATAATACATCGTGAAAAGCATATATCGGACCGGAAAAAAGCTGATTTTTTCGTTATTCCAAACTCTGATATATACTGTAGGAAGGGATGGCTATATGGATATCAGAGTTTTAAATTATTTTTTGACAGTTGTCAGAGAACACAGCATTACAAGAGCGGCGGAGGTGCTTCATATTACACAGCCGACGCTCAGCCGCCAGCTCGCGCAAATGGAGGACGAGCTTGGTGTCAGACTGTTTGATCGAGGGAGCCGCAGGATCACTTTGACAAGCGAGGGGCTGCTGCTTCGCCGCCGCGCAGAGGAAATACTGCAGCTTGTGGAAAAGACCGAGAGGGAGCTGACCGAGCAGGACGAACAGATCGAGGGCAAGATAACCTTCGGCTGCGGCGAGATCGGTTCGGTTCAGCTGCTTCCCGATCTGATTGAGACCTTCCATGAGAAATATCCGCATGTTACTTTCGATATTTATTCCGCTACTGCGGATAACGTTAAAGAGCAGATGGACAGAGGTCTGGTCGATATTGGTCTGCTGTTGGAGCCTATTGACATCGAAAAATACGATTTTATCCGCCTAAATATGAAGGAACGCTGGATAGTTGTAATGCTTCCGGACTGTCAGCTTGCCGAAAAAGAGTATGTCACGGCTAAGGATCTGTCCGGGCTTCCGCTTATCATGCCGCGCCGCCTTAAGATCCAAAGCGAGCTTGCAAGCTGGTTCGGGGACTATTATGACGGTCTGAACGTGTTGTTTACAAGCAATCTGAACACCAACGCTGCCGTTATGGTGAGCCGCGGATTGGGATATTCCATTGTTATAGAGGGTATGATGCCGTTCTGGGATCAGTCAAAAATAACATATCGTCCGCTTTATCCCGAGTTGACCGCAACCAGTGTGCTGGCTTGGAAACGCGGTCAGCCGTTCAGCCCGGCGGTCACAAAATTCATTAAGCATATTAAATGCTTTTTAAGTATGGAAAATGATAAAAATTAAGTATTTGACATATTACCGTTTTCTTGATAGAATATAAGTGTAACCGAAAGAAAGTTTTTCGTTACACTTATTTTTTTATCCAAAGTAAAACCGAGAGGAGAATCATTATGAAAAAAATATACGCATTATTGCTTTCTGTTATTATGATGTTTTCGCTTACGGCGTGCAATTCGGCGAGCGAGTCCGGCGGCTTGGTTCCGACATCTCCGTCCGTATCAACACCGGGCGAGAGCTTGATAAGCTCAAATGATAATTCGGGTGATGATTTAAGCGGCAGCACATCATTGACAGAACCAAGCAGTTCATCGGCAGCGGAAAGCAGCTCCGATACAAGCTCTTCAGAAGCCGAGAACAGCAAGCCCGAGCAGCCGGCAAGTACTCCGCAGTCATCAAGCGAGGTACACTCATCAAGTACATTACAGTCCTCAAGTACGATTCAGTCTTCAAGCAGCGTACAATCATCGGGTTCCGTGCAATCTTCAAGCGCGGAACAATCGTCAAGCAATGTGCAGTCCTCAAGCACTGTTCAGTCTTCAAGCGTGCCGCAGCCGTCGATCCCGCCGCAGCCGCAGCCCGAACCTGAACCTGAACCGGAATCTCCGAAGATATTGGTTGCGTATTTCTCCGCGACAAATACCACAAAGGGCGTTGCAAATCACATATCCGAAGCACTGAAAGCCGATCTGTATGAGATCGTTCCCGCGGATCCGTATACTTCCGCAGATCTCAATTATAACAACAGCAGCAGCCGCAGTTCTATTGAAATGAACGATCCGAACTCACGCCCTGCAATATCAGGATCTGTCAGCGGTATGGATAAATACGATATCGTATTTATCGGTTATCCGATCTGGTGGGGAGAGGC
>JAIEDJ010000067.1 GCA_029068025.1 Oscillospiraceae bacterium
AATTTACAGCGTCCTCATAGAATACGTTCTCACCGAAATGAGCCTCGATGACCTTTCTGGTAGCCTTTCCCTTGCGGAATCCGGGGATCGAGATCTTGCTCTTCTGACGGTTGTAAACCGTATTGACAGCAGACTCAAACTCCTCCGCGCTGAACTTGACCTCAAGCGCGTAAGTATTTACAGCGGTGTTATTCTGTGAAATAATTTCCATTGTTAAAATTCCCTTCCTGTTATTTAAATTTGACCTCCGCGGAAGTAACATCAGACCTCCGCCGCAGGCATAACCTTTACCGGATCAAAGCCAACGCCGTCGGCGGATACCAGACGGTATTCCACACCCGCGCGTTCGCCGTTCAGCGCGCCTTTTATGCTGTACCCGTGAAGATGGGCGTAAAAGCAGCGCTTTACATTATATTTATGCAGGATCTCCGTCAACAGAACGTTTTCCTCTGTCCCGTATATCGGCGGATAGTGAATAAATGCCACTAATTCTCCGCCGAGCTTAACGCCCGCCTGCAGCGACATCTCCAACCTCCCCGCCTCGCGGTTGAGTACCTTCTGTTCAGCGGGCTCTCCGTTCTCGCGGATCCACCCGCGCGTTCCGCATATCGTGATCCCATCAACACTGTACGCGTTGTTGAACAGAAAATCAATGGTCGAAAGCCCGTGCTCCCTGATAAACATCAGATTCTTATTCATTGTCGACCACCACAGATCATGGTTGCCCTTTATGAGGATCTTCCTGCCGTTAAGCTCCCTGTCGATGAACTCCAGATCCCTAAGACTGTCCTCCAGCTTAAGCGCCCACGAGTGATCCCCCAGCAGCACGACCGTATCCCCGGAAGTAACCTTGGAGTTCCAGTTCTCACACAGCCGTTCAACATAATTCGTCCAGCCCGGGAAGATATCCATCGGCTTTTCGCAGCCCAGCGACAGATGAAGATCTCCGATAGTATAAAGCATTCAACCTCCCGATGACTTTTTACATTATTACTTTTCAAGAAAATCAAGCACCACGCGGCTCATTTCCTGCTTCTCAACAGAGCCCGTAAACCTTACAGCCTTGTTCTTAGTAGCCGCAAGCGGTGCGGGCATCTTTGTGGAGGTCGCCTGCTCGAGCTTTTCAATAAGCTCAAACTCGTCCATATCACCCGCGCTGCCGCCGACCGCCTCAAATACGGCTCTGCCGAACTTATAGGGATTCGCGGTGGACGCGATTATAGTCGGAGTATTGTCGCCCGTCTTTGCCTTGTAGTCCTCGTAGACCTTGACAGCGACCGCGCTGTGCGTATCGAGCAGATAATGCTCGTCGTTAAACGTCTTGTGTATCTGAGCCCTTGTCTCTTCATCGGAACAGCAGCCCGCAAAGAACAGCTCCGAAAGCTGCTTCTTCACATCGTCGTTTACCTCATACCTGCCGCTTTCCTTGAGCTTGCCGAACCAATCATTGATGAGCTTGTCGTTTCTGCCTGTCAGATGATACAGCAGTCTTTCGAGATTTGACGAGATCAGAATGTCCATAGACGGAGAAACCGTCGTATAGAACTTCCTGTTTCTGTCGTAAACGCCCGTATTAATAAAGTCCGTCAGCACATTGTTGCTGTTGGATGCGCATATCAGCTTGTTTACGGGGATCCCCATCAGCTTAGCGTAATAAGCCGCAAGGATGTTGCCGAAGTTTCCGGTGGGAACAACGATATTCACCTTGTCGCCATACTCGATTTCCTTGTCCTTGACAAGCTGAGCATACGTCGAAACATAATAGATGATCTGCGGCGCAAGTCTGCCCCAGTTGATGGAGTTCGCACTGGAAAGAAGAACGTTGTTCTTCGCGAGCCTGTCAGCTATCCCATTGTCGGTGAAGATCGCCTTAACGCCGTTCTGACAGTCGTCAAAGTTGCCCTTTACGGCGCAAACATTGACGTTTCCGCCCTCCTGAGTGGTCATCTGACGCTTCTGCATGGGAGAAACACCGTCTTCGGGATAAAATACCGAGATCGAGGTTCCCGCAACGTCCTTAAAGCCCTCAAGAGCCGCCTTTCCGGTATCTCCCGACGTAGCGACAAGTATCGCGATCTGCTTTCCGTCAACCGTCTTCTTAGCGGACGTTGTCAGAAGATACGGCAGTATCTGCAGCGCCATATCCTTAAACGCGCAGGTAGGACCGTGCCACAGCTCGAGAATGTACTTCTTATCCTTGAGCTTCGCGATCTCCGCGATATTGCTTGAATCGAAATTCTTATCGTTGTAAGCGCTCTCAACACAGTGACGCAGCTCCTCCGGAGTAAAATCCGTCATATACTTCGCAAAAACCGCATACGCTCTGTCAACATAGCTCATACCGCACAATCCGAGGATCTCGTCCTTGGACAGAGCCGGGATCTCCTCCGGAACAAAAAGTCCGCCTTCATCGGAAAGTCCCTTGACAATAGCGTGAGCGCTCGTTGTCTTCAAAGAGGAATTCCTTGTGCTTGCGTAATTCATAATACGCTCTTCCTTTCCAAAAGCCGCCCGCAAAAAAACGCGGATCCCTCCGCGCATAACACGGCGGCGGTCAGTTTATTGTATACACGCCCTCGGTGTCAAAAGCGTCCTCATAGATATCCACCCTCGCGACCGCGGGAGCAGAACCTCTTGTGAGCCACACCTCGGCAATATCATACCGCACGTACAAACTGCATGGATTTTCCGTGAGATAAGCGTCCGCGGTCATGATTATCTTCTTTTTTTTTGCGAAGTCCACAGCCTCCAGCCCCGAGACCATACTCCCGAGCTTTCGCGCTTTGACCTCTGTGAACACTATAAAATCCCCGATCTCGGAGATTATGTCGATCTCGCCCACACGCTTGTGATAGTTTCTTGCCAGTATGCGGTGACCGCGCTTTTCAAGCTCGGCACAGACGGCGTCCTCGCCAAGCGCGCCTTTCTTCTGCTTATCGGTCTTCATTGCCGCAGTCCTCAAGCGTATATTGTTCAAAATCGAGACTTTCTTCCATAATGTATTTCTTCAGAAACGTCTTTCGATGTATCTGACACAGCCCCAGCTTATCAATAGCTTCATAATGCGCCTTGGTGCCGTAACCCTTGTGCTTCTCGAATCCATACCCGGGATAAAGCTTCGCCATCTCGCACATATACCGGTCACGCTCTACCTTTGCGAGAATAGAAGCCGCCGCGACAGCCTCTGATTTTGCGTCCCCGCCTATCACGTTTTTAAGCGTTCCGTTAAATTCGATATCCGGCAGAACGTCCCCGTCAACCAGTACGATGCCGACCTTCGTATGCAGGCGAACAATAGTGTTTTTCATAGCCTCAAGATCAGCGGAAAGAATATCGGTCGTATCTATCCGATGAACCGTGACCTGCGAAATACAATATTCCAGCGCTTTCTCACATATCTCATCGTACAGCGCCTCCCGCTTTTTCGCAGTGAGCTTTTTGCTGTCGTTCAGACCCTCGATAGGCTTGCTCGGGTCAAGAATGACCGCCGCCGCAAACACGTCTCCGGCTATCGGACCCCTGCCCGCTTCATCAATACCGCACACCGCACCGTACCTATCTGAAACGATCTTATCAAATTCCCGAAGAGACAGCCCCTCAAGCGAAACTCCCTCGATCTTAAGCTGTGTTTCTGGACTTTTCTTGTGCCTGCTTTGAT
Source organism: Oscillospiraceae bacterium (assembly GCA_029068025.1). GTDB lineage: Bacteria > Bacillota > Clostridia > Oscillospirales > Ruminococcaceae > CAG-115. Next base: position 3,659 of record JAIEDJ010000067.1, read on the forward strand.
ACGCCATGGTCACGCTCCGTTCGCAGTCGGCGGCTGATCCAGCGTGATCCTGCCGATCTTCCCCGCACGGAATTCGTCCAGCAGCGCCGCCGCCGCGCGTTCAATATCGGGTTCTCCGCCCGAGATAAGCATTCCGCGCGCCTTGGCGATCTCCTCGAGGATATCACCCTCACCCGCTATCTTATAACGCGCCTTGACAAGCTCGGGATAATCATTCAGCAGCACCTCTCCGAGCGCTCTCGCAAGCGCCGCGGTGTCCACCACCTCGTCCTTGACAGCACCCGTGAACGCAAGCCTTTGCGCCACTTCCTTGTCGTCGAACTTAGGCCACAGAATACCGGGCATATCCAGCAGCTCCACATCCTTATCAATGGAGACCCACTGCTTTCCGCGTGTAACTCCGGGACGATCTCCGACCTTTGTCTTTTTGGAGTTCGCCATACGGTTGATAAACGACGATTTCCCGACGTTCGGGATCCCGACGACCATCACCCGCAGCGCCTTTCCGATCATTCCGCGGGCTTTTCTGCGCTCAATAACGCCGCTCAGCTGTTTTTTAACAGTCGGAAGGAACCTGTTGATCCCCTTTCCGCTGCGGCAGTCACAAACGATAACGCCCATGCCCTGTCCCTCAAAATATCTGCTCCAGGCGCGTGTCGCGTTTTCGTCGGCAACGTCGCACTTATTCATAAGCATGATACGCGGCTTGCTCCCCACCAGCTCGTCCATGATCGGATTTCTGCTGCTTTGGGGTATACGCGCGTCGGTCACCTCCACCACAGCGTCGACCATCTTAAGATCGGCCT
>JAIEDJ010000068.1 GCA_029068025.1 Oscillospiraceae bacterium
GTATTATAAACGTATTTTCGTAAACACCGCTTGCAAACCCGGGAAAAATCTGATATAATCAAATTGGCAAACAAATAATTTCACCTACTGAAAGGAAAAAACAATCATGCTCACATTGGAACAAGTCAAGGAAATAAGCCGCAGACTGGCTTTGGAAAACGGCTTGGAATACGGTGATCTGTCAGCCGAGGATATATCTTCTATTGTGTACCGTGTTGATGTGTTCGGCGATGAAGATCCCTCTATGATCGATCGCCACATAGATATTGAATATTCGTTCGGAGATTATTTTGAAATAACGGAAGATTCTCCGCTGTTTGAATATATCCGCAGTCTTTGCGGTCTGCCGTTCTCAAGCGAGGAGCAGGAGATCACGATCTGGGAAGAATAATGTCACACAGCAAGCACACAAAACGCGGCTATTCGCTGTATATCGAAAAGTGGAACGGCTCCGCTAAAAAATACATCAATGTTTGTAAAATTTGCGGACATAAGGGTACAGTCCGGTGATCGAAAGCGAAAGTTTTTGCGATTCTCTTGAAAACAAAGCGATTTTCGGAGAACTTACCAAAACGCTTAACAAGCTCGAATTGGACGAACTCGGGCGCTGCAAGATCTGCGCGAAAATTCAAGATAAAACATAATTTTTAACGGGAGGTATCACAATGAGCGGCTTTTCCGAGCTTATCAAGAACTTTGAAAAAACTCGCGACTACCTCCGCGACTTTTTCATCTACGGCTATAAAGTCCGCGGCGACTTCGACCGCAAAAGCGCCCGTACCTACGACGACGAAAAGCGCCGCATAGAAAGCTGGCTTAACGGCTGCTTAAAATACGAGACCTCACAGCGCGGACGGCAGACCTCCATTTCGGTGGACAGCGGAAGGATATCCGAAAACCCGCTCTACAAGGCGTTCTATGCCAAGAGCTTCACCGATAATGATATCAAGCTGCATTTTCTTTTGCTCGATATTTTGTCCGATTTCGAGAGCCTTACTCTAAAAGAATTGATCGAAAAAACGGACGAGAGATTCGGAATTCTGTTCGAGGAACAGACCGTCCGAAATAAGCTCAAGGAATACGCCGACGAGGGGATAGTTATTGCCGAGAGACGCGGCAAGACCGCTTGCTTTTCGCTCTGCCCTGATCGCGTTTCCGACTATCTGAACGAGCTTCCGGGACTATCGGACGCTGTGAAATTCTACTCTGCGGCGGGTGTGCTCGGTGTAGTCGGCGACAGTATTCTGAAAGCCGCGGATATGGAAAACGATCTGTTCTTTATTAAGCACAATTACATAGTACACACGCTGGAGGATTCGCTGCTCCCCGAGATAATCTCCGCGATAGAGCAAAAGCGTTTTCTCGCGCTGCGAACATTCTCATCAAGGAACGGATTTCCCAAAGAAAACGAAAACTTTGCCGTGCCAATGCAGGTATCGATCTCCGTTCAGACGGGGCGGCGGTATCTGATAGCGTTCATCCCGCAGTATAAGCGTTTCAATTCGTTCAGACTGGACTTTCTCCGCGCGGTAAAGCCCGGCGAGATCTGCCCGGATTACGATAGGATCCGCGAAAAGTACGACAAGAACATAGTCCGCTGCTTCGGCGCGTCATTCGGCGAACGCCGCGAAACGGGAAACGTAACACCGCTGAAGGTGACGTTCACCGCCGACGAAAACACCGAGCCGCACATTATCCAAAGACTGCTCCGCGAGAAACGCTGCGGCAAGCTCACCCGGGTATCGGAAAACCTGTACGAGCTGGATATAGACGTGTTCGACCCTATGGAGCCTATGCACTGGATAAAGACCTTTATCGGCAGAATAAAAAAGCTCGAGGGCGGCAGCGAATCGGCGCGGCGCATGTTCTTCAGCGATATCAAGCGTATGAATGAAATGTATAACGGTGATAGCAATGAACATATTCAGTGAGATCTACGGCGCGTATTTCAGAGCGGCGGCAAGTCTGCTCGCAAGGCGCGGAAAACCGCTTGCCGAGTCGGACATATACAAAGCGGTGGAGCGGCACGGCTTCCGTGATTCGGCGCTGTTTCTGCCCAAAAAGCTGCTTCCTCAAAAAGATAATTCGGATTGGGGACTGCTCCGAAAAACGGAGAACGGATTTGTTCCGATCACGAAAAACCCGCCGCCCACCATCCTCTCGGGACTGCAAAAATCGTGGCTTAAAGCCAAGCTCTCCGATCCGCGCTTTGCGCTGTTCTTAGACGACAGCGAGATCGAGCGGCTGTCCGAAAAGCTGAAGGACGTTCGCCCGCTTTACAAGCCCGAACACTTCCGTTTTTTTGACCGCTTTAATGACGGCGACGATTTCCCAAGTCCAGAGTACCGCGCACATTTCCGCGCTTTGCTGTCGGCGGTAAAGTCGCACGAAGCGCTTATGATCGATTATCTCTCGGGGCACGGCAACGCCATGAACGCGATAGTTCTGCCGCTGAAGTTCGAGTATTCCGCCAAGAATGACAAGTTCCGCGTGTATTGCCGCACGGTGTCAAACGGAGTTCTTCGCGGCGGGATCACAATAAACATCGGGCGGATCCGCACGCTTAAACCCACGGGAAAGCGGTTCACCAAGACCGCCGCCGATAATGCCGCAATGAACAGGTTTTTTTCCGACCGCCGCGCCTCAGAACCAGTAACGGTGTATGTAAAGCCCGAACGCAACGCTCCCGAGCGTTTTTTAATGGAGTTCGCGAATTACGAGAAGCGCACCGAACGCGATCCCGAAAACGGCAGCCTAACTGTAGACATTTACTACGACCGCGCTGACGAGACCGAGCTGCTTATCCTGCTTTTGAGCTTCGGAGCGGCGGTGGAGATATTGGCTCCGAAATATTTCCGGGAACAAGCCGCGGAACGTGTAAAAAAACAAGCAGAGCTTTTAAATAAGGAGAAAAACAGTGGATATTAAAAAGCATGTATCAAACGAAGAACTTCTGGCTCTTACAAAAAAGGCTTTTGACAATGACGAGGTTGCCGAGTTCTTGTGCGGTGAAAAAGATTACGGGGTTCACGGGAACCCGGATATTTCTGCTGATATTCCAACGGATTTTGGTAGGATCGTTGAGGATGGAATATATAAATTGTATGTTCATACTAAAGACCAATTGATTATTTTAAAAACCAAGTCAGCTCTTTTACAGCTGATTGGCGGAACTCCTGTCAATGTTTGGATCGCATTTATGATTGTAAGACGTCAGCTTTCTAAATATGATGAGAATCGTGCGCCTTTTAATATGGTGGATGACGATGTACTTCTTTCGTTAAGGAAATCGTTATATGCAAATGAAGTTGAACTCCGTGAATGTAAACTTTACATGGGTGCAAACTGCGAAAACGGTTTATGGCAAGATATCAATAGGATCGATCAAAATTATAAAGAAGATATGGGAATCAGTGTGTTATGAGAAATACAATAAGCAATGACTTTTGTGATAAGGAGAAAATATGATAACAGCAGATCTTCATACTCACTCCGGCTTCTCGACCGACAGCGACGAGCCGCTTGAGGAAATGGTAAAAGCAGCAAAGGAAAAAGGGCTTCAAGCCCTCTGTATCACTGAGCATATGGACATGGACTACCCCGGCGGCGAGTTTATCCTCAATACCGAAAACTACCGCAAGGAGCTTTTTCGCGTTCGGGAGCAAACACCCGACATTGAATTGCTTTTCGGCGTGGAGCTGGGGCTTATGGACTACCTCGCGCCAAAGCTCAATGAATATTCCAAGGCATGGGATTTCGATTTTATAATCGGCTCGTCTCATCTGGTGGACGGGCAGGATCCGTATTATCCGGAGTATTTTCAAAAGCTTGGCAGCAAAAACGGGATCCTTCGCTATTTCGAGAGCATACTCGCAAATATCAAAGCGATGGACTGCTTCGACGTATACGGACATCTTGATTATGTGGTGAGATATTCCCCCGAGAAAAGCTATGATCCCGTCGACTATCGGGAAATTATTGACGAAATACTCCGTTTGCTGATCGAAAAGGGAAAGGGTATTGAGATCAACACGGCGGGGCTTAAAAGCGGTATTGGTTATGTTCACCCGCACGTGTTTATTTTGCAAAGATACAAGGAGCTTGGCGGCGAGATCGTAACGGTGGGCTCGGACGCTCATGATAAAAGCAGAGTCGCCGCCGATCTTGATAAGGCGCAGGCGGCACTAACAGCGGCGGGATTCACGTATTACGCGATATTTCGCGAAAGAAAGCCGAATTTTGTTGTAATATAAAATCATGTGTTATTTTTGTGAAAAATTACCAAAATCTCGTTTAAACTATTGCAA
>JAIEDJ010000069.1 GCA_029068025.1 Oscillospiraceae bacterium
TGGGACAGACCCGATTTTGGAGTTCCGAAAGAGCTTTTGCTTGATGAAAGCAGCAGCTTGGCGGACGCACTGACGGTTTTTTACGCGGCGGGCGGATACGACTTTTTTAAGGTCGTTGATCCCGAGAAATACGCTTCAAACTGGCTTGAATTTATCGGCGGTCTGTACGAGGATATAGAGGACGGTTTGTACAAGCCGGACGGCGGTCGGTTTGTTTTTCCGCTGTCGGAGCAGGAGCGCGCGTCGCTTATCGAGCAGGGCGTACCCGAAAAATTTACGAGTGATTTTTGATTTTGGGAAAGGGTGCATTATGAAAAAGCTTGCGTTTTTTCTGATCGTTGTTGTTTGTCTGACGTTCGCGGGGTGTGTTGACGGTGAAAAGGCACGGGAATACTATTATTCCGATGAACAGATAGCAAGTCTGCATGAAAATTACAGTGAGACAGGCTCTAAGTTGGAATCGTCAGGCAACAAGGGTTTTTCGTACAAGAGCACAAAATTTAACGGATACAATACCGTGTGGAATGTGAGCGGTCTCAATGACGGATCGGCTGTGGCAAACGCATCGCTCAGTCTTTCGGAGGGACAGGCGAAGCTGGTTCACATCGATGCCGACAACAAGGTAACAACGATCGTTGAGTGCTCGGGAGAAGAGGGTTCAAAAACGGTTGAGGTTAGGCTTTCTATGACCAATGGAAAAAACAGATTTAAGCTCGTGGGCTACGACTGCAAGGATATAGAGGTCAAGCTGTCGCTTGATTAGGCTATGTGTTTAGCTTTGATCAACGAGATAAACGCGTATTAAGGTTTCTTGCGGCAAGAACAACGTTATAAAGACGCAGGCAATTTGCGAAAGCGAGTACGAAAGCGCAACGGAGCGAAGCGAAGTGAGCATTTCGTGCTCGGCTAGCGAATGACGAACGGAGCGTAAGCGGAGTGAGAAATGAGCGGTTCGCAAATTGCTTTTAGATAAGGAGACAAAGATTTGATTACAGTAAGTGATGTTAATGTCAGCTTCGGCGGACAAGTTTTATTCAAGGATGTCGATTTAAAGTTTGTTGGCGGCAACTGCTATGGTGTTATAGGCGCGAACGGTGCGGGAAAGTCTACTTTTCTGCGCGTGCTGTGCGGTGAGCTGGAGCCTACAAAGGGAACGGTCACGCGCCCCGCGGAGCTGAGAATGTCCGTGCTGCGGCAGGATCACTACGCGTTTGACGAGTACACGGTGCAGGATACCGTTATTATGGGCAACAAGAAGCTCTACGATATCATGCAGGAGAAGGACGCGCTGTACGCGAAGGAGGACTTTTCCGACGAGGACGGCGAACGCGCGAGTATCCTTGAAGCGGAATTCGCCGAGCTGAACGGCTGGGAGGCGGAATCGGACGCGTCAAAGCTGGTTCAGGGTCTGGGACTTCCCGAGGATATTATGTTACAGCAGATGAGCTCTCTTACGGGTAACGAAAAGGTCAAGGTGCTGCTGGCGCAGTGTCTGTTCGGCAATCCCGATATCATTCTGATGGACGAGCCTACAAACCATCTTGATGTCGAGGCTGTTTCGTGGCTTGAGGACTTCCTCGCAGACTATTTCGGAACGGTCATCGTTGTTTCGCACGACCGTCACTTCCTTAATAACGTATGTACGCATATCGTGGATATCGACTACGGAAAGATCAAGATGTACGTCGGAAACTATGAGTTCTGGTATGAATCCTCGCAGCTTATTCAGCGCATGATCAAGCAGCAGAACAAGAAGGCTGAGGAAAAGATAAAGGAGCTGCAGAACTTTATCGCGCGGTTTTCGGCGAACAAGTCAAAGTCCAAGCAGGCGACCTCGCGCCGTAAGCTGCTGGACAAGCTGACCGTTGAGGAAATGCCGTCCAGCTCGCGCAAATATCCGTATATCGGGTTTGATATGGAGCGCGAGGCGGGCAAGGATATTTTGCAGGTCACGGGGCTTTCAAAGACGGTGGACGGCGTTAAGGTGCTGAACAATGTCAGCTTTACCGTGGCTAAGGGCGACAAGATCGCGTTTGTCGGCGCGAATGAGATCGCCATTACTACGCTGTTCCGTATCCTCACGGAGGAGGTAGAACCCGACGAGGGGACGTTCAAGTGGGGCGGCACTATTTCGGTGAGCTATTTCCCGAACGACAACAGCGCGTTCTTCAACGAGTGCGAGCTGTCGATAATCGACTGGATGAGGCAATATTCGACAGATGAAACGGAAAGCTATCTGCGCGGATTCCTTGGACGTATGCTGTTCAGCGGCGATGACGTTTTCAAGCCCGTTAAGGTGCTCTCCGGCGGCGAGAAGGTACGGTGTATGTTCTCGAGAATGATGCTGTTCCACTCGAACTGTCTGATACTTGACCGACCGACCAACCACCTTGATCTGGAAAGCATTACGGCGGTAAACAACGGGCTTTCCGAGTTCAAGGGGAATATTTTGTTTGCTACGCACGACCATGAGATACTTGATACGGCGGCTAACAGAATTATCGAGATCACCGAGAACGGGTGCTACGACCGTCAGGGGACGTATGAGGAATACGTTCAGTGGCGGCATGAGAATGTGGGCGGCTCTCTTTCGCTTTAACGGTTGAAAGTCAATTGGAGGATGTGATGAAAAGACGGGAGATCAAGTTCATGTTCGATTATAATTGCAGTCCGATATGGGCGTGTGATAAATTCTGTTTTTATCTGGTGAGCAGCGAGGGCTATTTTGTCAGCGAAAACTACCAGTTTGACGGCAAATCGCTTGACGATGAAGAACCCGAGCCGCGGTTAAAGGGCGAAGTCGAGCTTGAACGATGCGTTCGGCTGATTTATGAGACCTTCTGTCGGATATGGAATATCAATAATTTCGGTTCCTATGAAGATCCGTATATCGGTTTTGAGGACGAACAGGAAAAAGCCGATTTTTTCGACGCTTGTGATTATGTTATCAAGCGAATGAAAGAAATTTTCGGCGATGAGTTTACTGTTCACGAAGTTCATGAGAGAATCATTAAAGAACGTTGTATGGACTGTCGGAAACCGAATTAAATTCGCCTTTGCTAAGATCAATTTTATGAACACGCAGCAAAAGAACCTTCGCGGAGATCAGCTTTAGAAACGCACAGCAAAAGAACTTTCGCAAAGGTCAACATTAAAAATGTGCAGCAAATTCCAAAAAACTCGAAATTTCGCCTCAAGGCGAAATTTCGAGTGGTTCGCACTTGACTGCTAAGCGAAACGGAGCGTAGCGGAGTGAAGCGTGCAGCCAAGTGTGAATTTTGGAATTTTTTTAAAATAAGGATTGTATTATGAACTACATTATTCTGGATATGGAATGGAATCAGCCTTTGAACGCGGCTAATACCGTGCGCACTCCCGTGCTGCTTCACGGCGAGATCATTCAGATCGGCGCTTTTAAGGTCGACGATAAATTCGAGCTTATCGACAAGATCAAGATAAATGTCCGTCCGAAGTATTATAAA
>JAIEDJ010000070.1 GCA_029068025.1 Oscillospiraceae bacterium
ACATTATAAAGGTAGCCAAGATCAACGTTTAAAGGCTTTATCAAGCCGTAGCGCAGCGCGGAGCGCTGCACGTTTTTGAAATTTTTAAATAAACAGCCCTTCGTCAACATTTCAAAACCAGCCAAGGTCAACGTGACAAAAGCGGCACAAAGCGCCCGAGCCAAGATTAACATTATAAACACGTATGAACCTTATATAAGCCGTAATTTTGCCCAGAAATATTTTACGGCGGCGGCGTTTTTTGTTGAAAAGCACGTATTTTTCCCGTGCCGCCGTGAAGTTTAAAAAAGCTCTTGACGAAACGCCCGATCTTGTAGTAAAATATTAGAGTAGGCGCGGGGGAAGTCCCTGCGGCTGCTGACGTTATAGAAAATCGACGGAAACTTAATACGATCCCATTGGAACAGGAGGGGCACAGTGTTAAGCGACGTTTTAAGGAGAGGTTTGTTATGGGAAAGAAGATCGGAGTTCTGACAAGCGGCGGCGACGCGCCCGGAATGAACGCGGCTGTGAGAGCGGTGACAAGAACCGCCCTTGCCAAGGGTTTTTCCGTTGTCGGCATACTCAGAGGATATAACGGTCTGCTCAACGGCGAGATGATGGAGCTGGACGTAAGATCGGTCTCCGAGATCATCCACCGCGGCTGTACTATGATAGGTACGTCTCGATGCATTGAATTCAAGGAATGGGACAATGTAGTCAAGGCCGCCGAGGTCTGCCGTCAGAATGATATTCAGGGCGTTGTCGTTATCGGCGGCGACGGCTCTTTCAGAGGAGCTGCCGATCTGTCGAGGGCGGGTATCCCATGCGTTGGTCTGCCGGGAACTATCGACAATGATATCCAGTGCAGTGAATACACTATCGGTTATGATACCGCTATGAATACCGTTATGGAGCTTGTTGACAAGCTGCGTGATACCAGCCGTTCGCATGAGCGCTGCTCTGTCGTTGAGGTAATGGGAAGACACGCGGGACATATCGCGCTGAACACGGGTCTTGCGTGCGGCGCTACCGCAGTGCTGCTGCCCGAAATGCCGTGCGAGATCGACAAGGTCATTGAGCGCATAAAGGAAGTACGCGCTGCCGGAAAGAAGCACATCATCATCGTTGTTGCCGAGGGTATCGGCGGCACGGAGGAGATCGCAAAGCGTATCGAAGCGGAGACCGGTATTGAGTCGAGAGCGACTATTCTCGGTCACGTTCAGCGCGGCGGTTCGCCGACTGTCCGCGACAGAGTCAAGGCTTCCGAGATGGGCTACTACGCTGTTGAACTGCTCGAAAAGGGTATAGGCAACCGCGTTGTCGGTCTTAAGGACGGCAGAGTGTACGACGTTGACATCCAGGAAGCGCTCAGCATGAAGAAGCCGTTCAACGAGTATCGTTATAAGGTACTTAACGATATAAACTTCTGAATCATATATCATTTATTGAACCTATTATCGAAGCCGGCTGACGGGCTGCTGTCCGTATGCCGGCTCCGACACAGAGTAGGATACCGCGCGTTAAGTGCCGCCCGGACGGAGAGTTGCCGGGCGGACGAAAAGCCGGGACGTATCATGTCCGGTGCTTGCGGTGCGGCATCCGCATCTCGCTGTACAAAATCGAATAATAAGGTCATAGATTATTCCTTTTGTAAAAGAGTCCGCACGTATCGCGGACTTACAGCGTTGTTTTTGAAGGGAGAGCTTATGACCTTTTTTAATTCATTTAAAAGATCGGCGGCAGAGCTGAAGGACGTTCGCTGCCTGGCGGTGACGGCGGTTCTGATAGCGCTCGATCTGGTATTAAAACAATTTGCCACGATAGAGGTAACAAAAGATCTTAAAATTTCGTTCGCGTTTCTGGCTTTGGCTTCTATCGGAATGTTGTACGGACCGGTGGTCTCGCTGATGGCGGGCACGGTCACAGACCTGATAGGCTTTTTTCTCACGCCGAATATGGGCGCGTTCAATCCAATGTATACGCTCATCGAGGCAGCCGGGGCGATGATCTACGGGATATATTTATATAACCTCAGATTTTCCGGCTTTAATAAAACGAAAAAATTCACCACCGGCAATGACCTGAAAGGAATTATGAGAATAGTTCTTGCAAAGGTGACAGTCATAGTGGTGTGCAATCTGCTCCTTACTCCGCTGGCGAATATCATCACCAGATCTATGGAAGCGGGAGTGCTGATATATGCGCCGACCTTGGCGGCATACCCGGCGCGGGTCATAAAGAATCTGATACAGTGTCCCGTGGACTGTGTGCTGCTTGCGGCGGTGCTGCCTGTTATTTCAACGGCGTATAACAGTGTATTTAAAAAGGCAAGAATAACAGTAAACGATTGAGAAAGGTATCATATAATGATTAAGCTTGGATTTATCGGAATCGGGAATATGGGCGGCGCCATCGTCAAGGGGGTCTACGGAAAGCTCGGCAACACGGCGGTGTTCGCGTATGACAGCGATCCGCAGAAGCTCGTGAATCTGCGCAATCTCGGCGCGACTGCCGCTAACAATATCACCGACATCGCGCACAAGTGTGATTATCTGCTTATCGCGGTAAAGCCGCAGCAGCTTGATGAGGTGCTGGCGCAGATCAAGACCGCGGCAAATGAGAACGTGGTGATGATCTCTATCTGTGCGGGGATCTCCGCCGAGTATATCCGCGCGAGGACTTTCCCGAAGGCGAAGGTCGTTCTGGTCATGCCCAACACACCGATGATGCTCGGCGCGGGCGCGTCCGCTATGAGCCGTGACGATACCGTTTCGGATAAGGAATTTGCGTTCGCGAGAAAGGTCATCGGCGCGTGCGGTATCACCGAGGTCATCCCCGAGGATAAGATGAAGGAAGTTATCGCGATAAACGGCAGCTCTCCCGCGTTTATCTATGTTTACGCGCTCGGTTTTGTGCAATATGCCGAAAAGGTCGGTATAGACAGAGACGCGGCGCTGCGGCTTTTCGCACAGTCGCTTATCGGATCGGCGAAAATGCTCACCGAGAGCGGAATGGCGATAGAAGAGCTTATAAAGCAGGTATCTTCGCCGGGCGGCACGACCATCGCGGGTCTGGAGAAGCTATCGGAGGGCAAGCTCACCGAGGTGGCTATACAGGCGTGCGAGGCGTGTACCAAGAGAGCTTACGAGCTTGGCAAGGAATAAGGGCAGAAAGCTGTTGTAATTCTGATCTTGACTCGGGCGCTTTGTGCCGCTTTTGTAACGCGCATTTTGGCTTGTGACGAGTTTTGTCATGTTGATCTTGGCTGGTTTTATAATGTTGACGAGGGGCTGTTGATCTAAAAGAAATTTCAAAAGCGGGCAGTGCTGCGCACTGCCCTAGCCAGTCCCGGGCGGGGGCCCGTGGCCTAGTTGCGCGCCGCCCACCCGGCGGGGGGTTTGTAT
>JAIEDJ010000007.1 GCA_029068025.1 Oscillospiraceae bacterium
CCTGCCAGTGGAGAACGCTGTCTGGAGATTGAAGCCGCCTGTGTAGCCGTCAACGTCGATGATCTCTCCCGCGAAGAAAAGCCCTTTGCACAGCTTGCTTTCCATGGTTTTAGGGGAGATCTCCGTTACCTTGACGCCTCCGCGTGTTACTATCGCCTCGTCTATCGGACGGAACCCGTTGATCCTCAGCCTGAGCCCCTTGAGCAGAATCACCAAATTTCTGCGTTCGGCTTTGGTGATCTCGCCGAGCTTTTTATCCGACGGGATCCCCGATATTTCCGCGAACGGAGCGCAAAGCTCCTTTGGAAGCAGCTTGCGAAGACTGTCAACAAAGGTTTTTCCGTGCAGCTCGCCGAAATCGCGGAGGATCCGCGCGTCTAACTGCTGCTCGGAAAGCGCGGGCTTGAGATCTATCGACACAGACAAGCGCCCCTCCTCCATATCGGAAAGCCGCGCGACGTGTGCCGACGCGCTGAGCGCCGTAGCGCCGCCTATTCCGTCCGGTGTGAACGCAAGCTCGCCGAAATCCTCGTAGATCGTTTTTTCGCCGCATATCAGCTTTATTGCGATGTTGCGCAGAGTAAGCCCTGCCGCTTGAGTGACCCACGTCTCCTTGGTCGTCATCGGGCACAGGGACGGGCGCGGAGCTATGATCGTGTGACCAGCCTGTTCCGCAAGCCTGTAACCGTATCCGTCCGAGCCTGTCCTCGGGTATGAAGCTCCACCTGCCGCGAGTATGACGGATCTTGCGCGGAATTGTCTGCCGCGCGTATTCACTCCGGCACAGCTTCCGTTCTCTATGATAAGTGAACGCGCGTTTTCGTGAAGTATCTCCGCGTGGAGCGCGTCAAGGCGCTTTGCCAGCGCGTTGACAATATCCGCCGCCTTATCGGAAACAGGAAAGACCCTGTTTCCGCGTTCGGTTTTCAGCGGAACGCCCAGATCCTCGAAAAACGCCATAACATCCCGGGGCGAAAAACGTGAAACCGCGCCGTATAGAAACCGCGCGTTGTTGGGAATATTTTCGAGTACTGTGTTGACATCACAATTGTTTGTGACATTGCAGCGTCCTTTGCCTGTTATGGCAAGCTTGCGTCCTAAGCGATCATTCTTCTCGATAACCGCGGCAGACGCGCCGTTTTCCGCGGCGGCTATCGCCGCCATCATTCCCGCCGCGCCGCCGCCGATAACTATCACATCATACATCTTTTTTATATACGTCGTTCTTTTCCCAAAGCTGTTCGAGCTTGGCGAAGGTCTGCTCCACGTTGCAGCGGTTGTCGGCGGACACCATCGCGAACAGCGCGTTGATAAGGCTCATGGGAGCGACAAGGCTGTCCACAAAGGAGACCATGTCCGAATAAGCGAACAGCGAAACGTCCGCGTACTGCGTGAGGGGGGAGTTCTCGCTGTCGGTGATGGCGATTATCTCGGCTCCCGACTCCCGCGCAAAGCGGCACGCTTCGATAGTTCCCGAAGCATAGCGCGGAAAGCTCATCGCTATGAGCAGATCGCCGCGCGTTATGTGGATCATCTGCTGATACAGCTCTGTCTTTCCGACAGCGCCGACAAGCGTCACCTTGTCGAATATCAGCCGCAGGTAATAGTGCATAAAGCTCGCGAGTATCCCCGAGGACATAGCTCCCTGGATATAGATCCTCTTGGCGTTGATTATCGCCGAGACCGCCTTGTCAAAGCTCGTGCGGTCTATGGTATCGAGAGTGCGGCGGATCTTGTCGATGTCCTGGTTAAGCACCGCCGCTACGGGGTTTTCGTCACCGATCCTGCTGCGTGTTACGTCCATTCTTTGAAGCGATGTGAGACGGTTTTTGATATGGCTCTGGAGCGAGCGCTGAAGCTGCGGATAACCCTCATACCCCATGCTGATGGCGAACCGCACCACCGTTGACTCGCTGACGTTTACGGCGTTTCCGAGCTTCAGCGCCGTCATATACGCTGCCTTTTCATAATGCTCGAGAATAAAACCCGCGATCAGCTTCTGACTTTTGGAGAACCGCGGCATTTTTTCTTCTATTGCTTTCAGCAAATCTTCCTGCATTTTCTGATCCTCTTTTCCGCTGTTTCATATTCTCCTTTAATAATACAACTTTAACGGAAAAAATTCAAGTCCTTTTTGCAATTTTTTTATAAAAACTTGCAAAATTGCAGCCAATTGCTACATTTCAACTTTCAAAATACGCACATTTTGATCCTCCGTCTTCACTTCTTGCGTTAGTGAGGTCGTCGAGCATACAATATCCGTCCTTCTGGTGGCGGCAATTTTCGCCGCAAAGAATCATATTCATAATTTTCTCCTTATTTGAAAGAATTTCAAAATACACGTCACCACGGCACGCTCCGCTCCTTCGTCGCTGCGCTTAGCCGTGCTGACGGTACCGGGCGAAATTAAAATTTCGCCCTTTTTGAAATTCACTGCTCTTTATAACGTTGCTCTTAGCATTGGAGCCTTGGCTGCACATTTCATCTGTCTCTTATAAACATATCAGAGCCCCCCATACAGGCAA
>JAIEDJ010000071.1 GCA_029068025.1 Oscillospiraceae bacterium
GGATGGAGCAGCTCGGTAGCTCGTCGGGCTCATAACCCGAAGGTCGTAGGTTCAAATCCTGCTCCCGCAACCATAAAGAGGATTCTCTCAAGCTGTATTATAAAGCGGTTTGAGGGAATTTTTTTGTTTTCCGATTTTTTTGAAAAGTCGATAAAAAAAGGGTTAAATCGGAATAAAACTCGTAAAAAATGTATGCAAAGTTTAATGTGCTAATTTATTAGCAGTTGTTAAAAGTGAATATAATCATTATCAATTTGAACTTCATTCATTATTTCATTGATATCCAGATGTAGAACCTTACATATTTTAAGCCATATCTTCCATGTTGCGGAGTATTTGCCATATTCAATACTGCGAAGGTAGGTGACGGAGATGCCTACAAGCTCCGCCAGTTGTTCTTGAGTTATATTCTTTTCTTTTCGCTTGTCGAGGATCAGTTTTCCAAAGTATTTTTCAAGCTCTTTAGAGTTCATACTTATACCTCCCATTAACATTTTCAGCTTGTAAATATGATTATAGCAAAAATCACTTATATAACTAAATGGGGAGCGAAATAACTTGCTCCCCATTTAGTTATTAAGAACATATCCATATTTTTTTACTTTAAATTATACAATTTTTTTATAAAAAATGCAAGTAGCTTTTCCTAAGATGTCGAAATCTTGCGCAACGTGTAATAAGTTCGTATAAATCAACAAAAATCCACCGCAAATTTTGGGCAATTTCACATCTAAACCGTTTAACCAAAAACAGGCGGGGCATTGCGCCCCGCCTGTTAAATCATCACTGCTTTATCAGATCCTCTGCCCTGACCGCCTCCGTGACCCTAACTTTATCACTAAGCGTAAGCATTTCCTTGACCGCTTCGACGAGATCGCAATTGACCCAGCCGTAAACGCGTTCGAGCCGCCATCAACTCCGCGGAGCGCGTACTTGTACGGAGCGTCCGGGGCTATGTTCATAACCTCTGCCAAGCCTGCGGATCTCGTGCCGCCCGTTGCATTTTCCGCAGTGGAAGAAACGTAGTGGGAACCGCCCTTGAACATTACAGTATCCCCGATCCGGATATCCGCTAAATTTTCGCTGTCAAGCGTAGGATCCTGCTTACCTGCCAGCGAGTAATCATAATAGGACAGATCACCGTCAACGTTGTACCCTGCGATATTGTCAAGCCCCCATTGCCAGATACGCTGACCGTAGTTGTACTTTGTGGGCATGTCCGGGTTCTCTGTCCGGCAGGCGAGCCAGATATCATACTTTCCGAGCAGCTCCGACTTCTTGTAATAGTTTTCAAACCAACTCGGATTTGCGTAGATCCCGGGCGTGTAATTTGCCGCGCGGATCGTTTCGCAGAACATGATCGCCATATCCGTTCTGGTACGTGTGGAGAGCCCGTCGATCTGCGACTTGTCCTCCTGATCGTAGCATACCCCCAGATAATGATCATGCCATGTCATAACACTGTCGTTGCTTTCCGCGCCGACATTGATCACAGCCAGTTGATTTTCTTCCGGCAGCAGCTTAAAAAACACGCTGTCGGCGGAAAGATATTGATTGCAAAGCACGCCGCCCGATGTTACCGTGCAGTGCCGAGTGTCTATCTCGATCGGATCATTGCCTACTCCGGGGCGGGACCAATTCATATATCAATCGTCATTATGCACTGTATAGAGTTCACCCAGCTCATCATATTTATAAGCCCTGCCGTTATAGATCACACGGATATCGGTACAGTTCATAAAAGCGAGATCACCTATCTCAATAACACTGTCAGGGATCTTGATCTCCGAAAGATATGTGCAGTTGGAAAAAGCCCTTGAGCCGATCTCCGCGACCCCGTTGGGGATAATGATATCCTCCAGCCCTATGCAGCCGTCAAAAGCTCCGTCAGCAATCTTTATCACGCTTCCGGGAATGACAAACACCTCATCCGTGTCCCTGGTAGCCGGACAGCGCAGCAGAGTAGTTCTGTTCTTATTGTACAGCACGCCCTCTGCCGAGGAATAATACCTATTTCCCGAATCGACCGATATGTTATCAAGCTCTTCACAGTTGTCAAACACCATTTCGCCGATACTGCGCACACTTGCGGAAAAGCTGGCAGACTCAAGAGAATGACAATCGGCGAACGCGCGCATCCCGATCTCGGTCACTCCGTAAGGAAAATAAATGTTTGTAAGACCGCAGCCCATAAACGCGTTGTCACCGATAGTCGTTACGCTTATGGGAAGATCCGCGTTCAAAAGGCTTTCACATTTTAAAAAAGCCTCCGCGCCGATCGACTTTACGCCATACGGAACCGTTATATCCGTAAGACTTATACAATTTGCAAAGGCTTTATCCGCGATCTCGGTCACGCCCTTTCCGATAGCGACATGATCAAGCTCCGTGCATTCTCCGAAAGCGCTTACTCCGATCTCCGTTACTTTGTCGGGGATAGTCGCCGAACGGAGCTTTGAGCAGCCGAAGAAGGCATCCTGCGGTATGCGTGTTATCCCGTCCGGAATCTCAACGGAGGTGACCCCCGAACAATGTGAAAAAGCCCCGCTGCCGATCTCAGTAACGCCCTTGCCTATATTGAGTCTTTTTATTCCGGTGCAGCCGTAAAAAGCGCTGTTTCCTATCGTGATCACACTGTCGGGAAAAGCCAGCGCGGAAATGTTCTTACAATAAAAGAACGCGTTTTCCGCAATATCGGTCACTGTGTCAGGTATCGTGTAGCTGTTCTCCTCCTTACCCGACGGGAAACAAATCAGAACCGTCTTGTCCTTGTTGAACAAAACCCCGTCCTCCGAACAGAAATTGCGGTTTTCAGCTCCAACGTTTATTTCCGTCAAGGACTCGCAATAGCTGAAAGCGTGATCGCCGATCCGCGTCATGCTGTCGGGAATATCCGCGCGGACAAGATTCGCGCAGCGGTTAAA
Organism: Oscillospiraceae bacterium; assembly: GCA_029068025.1. Classification (GTDB taxonomy): domain Bacteria; phylum Bacillota; class Clostridia; order Oscillospirales; family Ruminococcaceae; genus CAG-115. Next base: position 2,925 of record JAIEDJ010000071.1, read on the forward strand.
AGCTGAATGTCCTATCCAGTTCACACCGTTCGGTATGGTTATCTCACTCAGACGAATACAGCCTTCAAAGGCGCTTACGCCGATCTCGGTCATTCCTTCGGGAAGGATCACGCTCTCAAGACGCGTGCAGCCGAAAAAGGTCTCGTATCCGATGTCGCTGATATCCTTCGGCAGCACGATATCCGTAAGACTTTCGCAGTACGAGAACGCTTCGCTGCCGATCATTGTCACACTGTCCGGGATAGACACACCGATAAGATTTTCACAGCGGTAAAACGCGCCGCTTCCGATCTTTGTGATCCCGTCTGCTATGTAAACAGCCTTAAGCGCGGTGTACCTTCTGAAAAAGTCTTTGTCAAGCTCACCCATAGCGGATGGAATATTGATATATTCGAGAGTCTCCTTCATATTATTTGACAGCCTGAGATCTCTTACGGTATCGGGAATGACGATCTCCGTCAGCCCCTTTTCACATTTTCCGAGATCCACCCTGACAACCGGCTTTCCGTCAATACTCACGGGGATCCTTACGGTTTCGGAGCTGCCGGTATAATCTGTGACCGATATTCCGCCCGAAACGGAGGAATACTTGAATTCCGCCTCGGGAGACGCCGCGATCTCGGGCAGGATACCCCATATTTCGGAGATATCTCCGGTAACGTGAGGCTCGGATGTACCCCCCGATATGTCTTCGCTTGAGCTGTCCGTCACGCTTGATGGATCGGATACATCGCTTTCAGGACCAGGATCATTCACCGTACAGGCGGAAAGCTGCAGTATGATTGCCGCAGTCACCAACACCGACATTAGCTTCTTCATTGACATTCACCAACCTTAGAATTATTCAAAATTGCTTATTAAGATTTATTTATCGATTTTTTCTTTATATCGGCAAAAACGCCGCGCCCGCCGCCAACACAAGAGCAGGCAGCAGATTAGCGACACGCACCGTCTTTCCCCAAACAAGATTTATCCCAACGCAGAATATCAGCACCGAACCCACCAGCGAGATATTAGAGAGCGCCGTGTCCGTCATGATAGGGCTTATCAGCCTTGCCAGCAGCGTTATCGCGCCCTCCAGCACCAGCACCGGGATCGCCGAAAACGCGCACCCCTTGCCCAATGAAC
>JAIEDJ010000072.1 GCA_029068025.1 Oscillospiraceae bacterium
CTCAGTGTTAACTAGATCAGAGCAAGGTTATATTGTTAAATCCGGTCATACCGAAGATCGCTCCCGAGCATTTTCGCGGCTTCACAAAGCCTTTAACGCAGTATAAAATAGTATTTAACATAATATAAAAGATCTCCGCCAAGTACTATATTATATCAGGAGATCGACCCCGAGCGTTTTTCGTGGTTTTGCGAAGCAAAATCGCGGTCGCTCCGACCGCGAAACGAAAAACGCGCCTGCTAAAGAGCAGAGGTCAAGCCCGCAGGGCGCAGAACGAAACCTTTAGCGTAAAAAAGATCTCCGCCAAGTACTACATTATACAAGAGATCAACCCCGCGCAATTTTTCCGGTTTCGCGCAAAGCGCGAAATTGCTGTCGCTCCGACCGCAAAGAAAAAAATGTGCAAGCAAAGAGCTTTCGTGTGCGCCGCGAAGCGGCGTGCGCGAAAGCCTTTGCGTTGTACAAAACGGCTCTGCGCTTTGCGCAGAGCCGTTTTGTACAACTGGAGCGGATAATGGGAGTCGAACCCACCACCTCAGCTTGGGAAGCTAATGTTTTACCGATAAACTATATCCGCAGATCTCCCCGGCAGAACCGAGGAAAATTACTTTTTATAATAACAGAATAATTATAACATATTCCCGCGGATTTGTCAAGTGTTTTTTAGGATAATACACAAATACTGCGGTTATGAATGATTTTTCATCAGATCCTTCATTATGCTGATTATGGCCGCTCTGGGAGGAACTCCCTTTTCGGCGGCAGCAGCACGCTGTGCGGCGGCGGCAAGCATAAGCGCGTATTCGTTGTCAACGTCGTTGTCCTCCGAGCCCGCAATAAATCCCGCTGTCATGGCGTTCAGCGCGGTCTCGCCAAACGGCACTGCTTGTGCTGTCTGCTTTAAGACGCTTTTATTGCCGTCCAGCAGAATGACCGTGTTGTCTATGTCAGAAAAGGCAAGCACGTTCTGTGCGCCAAGATCCTGAATCTGATTTATGTAAGCAAGGATCTGCTCCTCGGTCTCGGGCGGTTCTCCGAAGATCTCCGCGAGCCTTTTACTGTCGGTAACCACGAGGAACGGCTGAAATTGCAGACACTTTGCCAGCGGCTCCGAGGGCACATCCAGTATTATCTGCACATTCTTTCCCGCAAAGGCGTCGGGAATATGTGAGTAAATATCGGCGGGGATACACGGGGGAACTTCTCCCGAAAGAACGAGAACGTCACCGTCCGAAAGATTCTCCAGCCGCGCGAAAAGCGCCATAAGATCGTTGTTGGATATATCAAGCTGCGGCGCGGCGAAGCGCGTGCGCTTTTCGCCGTTTGCACCATGATTAAAAACAACATTAAGCGGGGAGAGTCCGCTTTCAAGATATACGATATCGGTGTTTATACCGCGTCTGCGAAGGATCTCTTCGATCTCGCCTCCGATAAAGCCCGCGGCGAATCCCAATACTGTTGACTGTACGCTAAGCTCATTGAGTACTTTGGCAATTATCGCTCCGCTGCCCGACACGTGAAGATCTCCGTTTGATACAATATTATCCGCGCCGACCTCAACATCCTCCAAGGCTGCCGAATATTCCAGACTCGGGCAAAACGTAAGTGTATAAACCATTTAAAACACCTCGGTGATTCAAGATATTTTTAACCGTACAAATACCGCACATAATATCTGTGCGGTGTTGCCTTAAAATTAGTTATTGCCGTCGGCAAACTTCATTATGTCCGCCATTGCCTCATCGTCAAATTCACGATCTCTGAAGTAATACTTTATATCCTCGTCGGTGATCTTTCGGATCACCTTGCATGGATTTCCCGCCGCAATCACATTTTCGGGAACATCCCTGACAACGACGCTGCCCGCTCCGATAACACTGCCCGAACCGATCTTTACTCCGGGACAGATAACGACGTTTCCTCCAAGCCATACATTGTCGCCGATGCTTACGGGAATACCGTATTCATACATTGAATTCCTCGCCAGATAATGCACAGGATGTCCGGCGGTATATACGGAAACGTTGGGACCTATGAACACGTTGTTTCCGAATGTGACCTCAGCAACGTCGAGGACAGTGAGATTGTAGTTCGCGAAGAAATTGTCTCCGACCTTGATGTTGCTTCCGTAATCGCAGTGAAACGGCGGCAGTATCGTTATGTTGTTACCCATGCCGCCGAGTATCGAGCGAAGGCGTTCGCACTGCTGCTTCATGCCCTTGTCAGTCCAACATTCGGCGTTGTTGAATTCATGCAGCTTGCGGCGGTTTTCCGCCATAAGAAAGTTACAGTGATAATCGGCGATATATGCCATTCCATTCTGCTTTCTTGTTAGGTTATCCATTATCGTCATTCTCCTCATTGATAAGATTATTTTCGGGATCGTACGGATCATTATCGGATCCCGTATCAGACAGATCCTCCGCAGCGGTATTGATAGGCACGCCGAATTTATCCAGCACGATAAGCGCCGCCAATATCACCGCTCCGAGCACCATCATTATAAGTCCTGTCTTAAGCCCGGCGGGGAAGAATTTCAGTGTGATCTTGTGAGATCCCGCGGGGATCCTCAGACTTGTGAGCGTTCCGTCAACAGCGGGAAGCAGCTGCGCCGGTTCTCCGTCTATCAAAGCCGTCCACCCTTCCTCAAACGGGATGGACGCGAACAGCGCGCAGTCCTCGGCAGCGTTTACGGAGATCTCAAGGGAGCTGTGTCCCGTTTTGGTGACTTTAGTCCGAGCGTTCTTTTCGGACATCCCTCGGCTGAAGTTTTCAAGCGCATTCTCATCAAGATAGAAGAACATAGCTTCTCTGACATACATATCATCCTTATAAAGACTGAGGGATACATCAAAGCTGTCATTCTCGTTGAAAGTGCCGAGATACACTATCGTGTGATTTTCGTTTTCAAAATAATTTTTGATATAATTACCGTTGACATACAGCGCACACTCGCGCTCATAGCTGGTGGGAAACCACGCGTAAGCCTTGCCCGTGTGCGGCATTAAAACGTTGTAGGAAACAGACGCGCCCTCCGAGGTGATCCGCTTTTTGTAGGAAATATGCGAATCAGTCGTGGAGCCGATGGAGACGTTTTCGCTGCTGAACAGAACATCGCTTATCGGATGATAGAGATTATACCAATCTCCCGTCAGCAGTCCCGCAAGACAGGACTGGACTTCAAGAGGTGTACTGCCCCAAAGCTCCGAGCCGATAATTCCCATATCAGCCAAAAACGCGAGCGGCAGAGCGTCGGTGTTTTCGTATACGGTTATGCCGTTCTTTTCGATCACCTTGTCGGTATAGGGAACCAGATCCGGTCTTTTGGAGAGAATATACTTTATCCCGAAAATATCGTCTGAGAACATTGTCGCTCCGTCATAGCGCGAATAGTGATCCCTTGCGCCGTAGCCGAGCTTTTTCAGCAGCGCGATCACCTTCGTGTTATAGGTGCTGGAGCTGTGAGAAACGCCGTACATCTCCAGCGCCTGCGGATCGTTTACGGTGCGGTGAAAGGTCTTCTCGGAACGATAGAAGCTGTCATCTGTTTCACGCAGCTCGTTCATGACCTCACGTGCCGGCGGGATCTCGCTTGTATAGGACTCGCGTGTGGAATAGTAGATATCCTTGTGAGTCTCCCGAATAGTAATATAGCAGTTTAACAGCAGCTCCGCGCAAACGGTGCCCGAAAGGATCATATACGCAAACTTGCCGCGGTTTTTCTTGAATGCGGCCGTCACCGCGGCAAAAATTGCAAGACAGCACAGCGGTATAACTATGATGAGTGTCGTGTCAAAATGCTGATTTCCCTCATAGTAATCGGAAAACAGCAGCACCGCCAGCAGTGCTGCGAACGCTCCGCCGACGGATCCCGTGCGTTTGCTTTTCTCGGATACGAACCGTTCAAACGCCTCCGCACCGAATATCACCAACAAATATGTTGCGATAAACGAATAACGGTACGGCATCCAGACAGGGACCTGCCCTCCGTGCCAGAACATATCCACAGGCTTTATATACATCGAAAGCGCGAATATCCCGAGAAGAACTCCTGCGGCGATCCTTTGGCGAAGCGGTATCTTTCTCATTATGAAGTATATCACCGCGAATATCAGCGCAAGCGTTCCGCAGTACAGCATCGGCAGACCGTCGGGGCGTATAGTGTCGTAAGTCCCGGGGAACAGCTTTATCAGCATATCCGCGAGATTGAAATTCTCCCGCATGGAATAGTCGGGCTCTCCGTAGGCGAGCTTGCCTATGGAGAGAGATTTATATACGGGAATTATTATGGGACCGCTGAGCAGTATTGCCGAAACGGATGAAAAACCGTATACGGCGGTCAGCTTCAGCACGCCGCGCCAACCGTGTACTGACGACCTTCCCGAAAGCAGATAATAAACGAAATAAAGCGCCGAGAATATGCCTACCATATATCCGATATAATAATTCGCGACGAAGATATACAGCAGCGACAGCGTATACAGCAGAAATCTGCGCTTGTCGCAGACGCGCTCCACGCCCATGATAACGAGCGGCAGCGCAATAAGACCGTCCAGCCACATAGGGTTTATCGTGTGGGCAGTGAAGTATCCGCACATTGCAAACATCACGGAGAACAAAGCCGCCGTATGATCCGAAAATCCACGCTGCTTCTTGAGGTATACCGTGCTTGTAAAGCCGACCGCGGCAGACTTCACCAGCTGCATTGCCAGGATCCCCTCGGTGATATTCGCACGGGGGAACAGCCATACGATCAGGTTGAACGGACTTGCAAGATAGTAGGCGAACAGCCCGAGGTATTCTCCCGACAGCGAGCGGCTCCAGCTGTAGAATATGCTCTCTTTGCCCGCAAAAACGTCGTACATATATTCATAGTAATAGACGTACTGCGCGTTGAGATCGAGCGCCAGCGGGGCGCGTTCTCCAAACGGAAATATTCCGAAGATCACGTCTGCCGTCAGCAGTATTCCGACTGGCAGAAACACAGACAATATATAGGCTCGGTTGCGGAACAGAAAAGCACGAGCCTTGAGCCATACGTTTGTCATCAATGATCCTTTCAAATGTTTTTTGTTATATTTTTTTAAAATTTTGCATCAGCTTATTCTCCGATGATCTTGACCGTCACATACTTTTCGCGCTGACCGTCAAAGTCGCCGTACATTATATGCTGACGCGGTCCGAGATCGAGTTTTCCGTCGGTTATCGGAACGGTGACGGATGCTCCGAGCAGCATCTGCTTCATATGCGCGGTTCCGGAGCAATTATAGTCGACCTTATATTCGGTGTCGTTGTGTACGATACTTGCGAGCATACGCTCCCAGTCCCTGTAAAGATCCTCGTTGTCATGCTCAAGAAAGACGGAGGCTGTGGTGTGCTGAGAGATAACGACGCACAGGCCGTTGTTTATGCCGCTGCGGCGGACACATTCTTCTACTTCGTATGAAAGATTCAGGAACTGAAGCGGTTCATCGGTGGTGATGGTAAGTGTCTGCTTATAGTGTTTCATTTTCCTTTATCCTTTCTCCTTTATGGTCAAAGTTCCTTCCTCCAAGGTCGCCTTAATAACGTTTTTTCCGCCGTTAAAGCTGTAAACATGGCTGCCCGTGACCGAGCCGCCCCACATATCTGTGCTGCAGGTGCCTGAGCGGGTCTCGAATTCCACGGAGACAGAGCTTTTTTTCGGAAAAACAAGATCAACGCTGCCTCTTCTGGAGAATATTTCTATTTCCGTGACTATCTCGTCATAATTTACAAAAATGTTGCCGCTTGTGGTGGTGAACCTGCCGCGCGAAAGCAAGTTCTCACACAAGATATCCCCGCTGTTGGTGATCACAGAGAGATTGTAGCAGTCCACTCTGCCGACCTTGACGCTGCCGGTTCCCGTGTGGATGGAAATATCACGGAAAAGCGTCTTTGGGAGATACAGATTCAGTCCGAATTCCTTGCTGCTTCCCGTAAACAGCGAGATCACGAATTCCTCGCTTTCAGTGATCTTAAGCAGATTGTCGCCTGTTGAAAATACAAGCGGCAGATCGCTGGCATACGATACCGAGATCTTGTCCTTGTCATACGGGATCACCGTTACCGGCAGCTTGAGCAGATCAATATCGATGTATTCAGACATCGGAAAGCTCAGCTCCTCGCGGAAAACGCTGTCGTGTTCGGCGTTTCTGAAATGATACGCCGCCGCGCCGAACAGTATTGCCGCCGCGAGCGTCACGATCATCAGCCTGTTTATAACCTTTTCCATCACTGCTCCCTCAGCCTGTCGCAGCGGCGTTTTACTCTGAAAAATAATCTTGAAACGCCAAAGCCCATTTTTATCGCGGTCAATCCGAGAAACGCCGTAAAAAAAGCGCCGCACAGACCGCCGAAAAGCATAAGCTCGGGCGCAAGCTCGGTAATGATAAAGCTCGCTTTGAACATGATTATCGCCGTTCCGAGAACCGCGAGCATAACTCCCGAGGTGATCCCCATTACCGCGGCGACCAGAAAGACGAACATCACCGCAAAGCATACCGCAAAAAACGTCCAGAACGCCGTATATCTCAGAAAGATCTTAAACCGGATCAATACGCCTTTCACCCCCGTCAAGTTATGGTGCAGCCCATTTTAAAATAAATCCGCAGGAATTTATTTTAAAATTGTCCATAACCGCACGGAGTGAGCCGAAGGCGAACGTATGTGCGTGGACATAACATAATTTAATAAACGCTTGCGTTTATTATAACATATATTGTCCAAAAAGTCAATATTGGTATTGCATTTTTAGCGTATCTGTGATATAATTAAACCAATAAACAAGTATCGTTATGCCGTTCAACGGTTTTCAGTTTCCGGTTTGTCAGAACGGCACTGATCATGTGAGGAAGGGAAAGCATTATGAAGGTTATCAATTCTACACCGAGAGCGGACGGTTTTTCTATGCCCGCCGAATTTTCGCGGCATTACGGCTGCATAATGATCTTTCCCGAACGTTCCGACAGCTGGCAGTACGGCGGCTACGCGGCGCGGAAGGCCTTTGTGAATGTCGCGTGCGAGATCGCGAAAAGCGAGAAGGTGACGGTCTGCGCGAGCGCGAATCAGTACGAAAACGCGCGGAGAATGCTTCCCGCGCATATCAGGGTAGTGGAGATGTCCTCCAACGATTCATGGGCACGCGATTACGCGCCGACGTTCGTTACCGACGGCAGAGAGATCCGCGGAATAAACTGGGGCTTCAACGCATGGGGTGGACTTGTGGACGGGCTGTATTTCCCGTGGGATTCAGACGATAAAATGGCAAGAAAGCTGTGCGATCTGTACGAAAAGGATATGTACGATTTCGGCAATTTTATCCTGGAGGGCGGCTCCGTACACGTTGACGGAGAAGGAACCTGCATTACCACCGAAGCGTGTCTGCTGAGCCGGGGACGGAATCCCATGCTCACCAAGACGGAGATCGAAAGCTATCTGCGCGAGGGACTGAACGTCGAGAAGATAATCTGGCTCAAGAACGGCATTTACGGCGACGAGACAAACGAGCACGTTGACAACGTCTGTGCGTTTGTACGCCCTGCTGAGGTCGTTCTCGCGTGGACGGACGACAAGAACGATCCGCAGTACAAGCTGTCTCAGTCGTGCTATGAGATACTTTCGCAGTCGACCGACGCTAAAGGCAGACCGTTCAGGATCCATAAGCTGCATTGTCCAAAGCCCGTTACAGTCACCGCCGAGGAGTGCGAGGGTCTGGACACTATGGACTTTCAGCCAACAAGAGAGCCGGGAGAGCGGCTCGCGGCATCATACGTGAACTTTTACATAGCCAATCACGCGGTGGTCATGCCGCTTTTCGGAGATCCCGCTGACAAAGCGGCGCAGGAGCTGCTGTCCGAGTTGTTTCCCGACAGAGAGGTCGTCGGCATACCCGCGAGGGATATACTGATAGGCGGCGGGAATATCCACTGTATCACTCAGCAGATCCCCGCTTTCGGAGGGTAACGGATATGATAGAGATCACATTCAGCGACAGCGCGTGCGGCGGCTTGAAATGCGCCCGCGCGTATTCGGAGGAGCTTGCGGGAAACGATATAATATGTCTTGAAGTCATGGCGGACATCGGGGACATCACCGAGCCGATGTTCGGGGAATACCGCTACAGGCTTTTGTACAGAATGTTGTATCAGGAGCAGTGGGGCTCCGATCCCGAAATGAAGTCGGAGCTGAAACAGCTCGGGAAGCATTATGCTAAGGAATATCTGCGGCTTAAGCGCGGTCTTAAGGACGGCGAGCCTGTGCGCGTGTGGCTGAGCGAAAGCCCCTACTCAATGTGCGGATTCTTCTGGCTGTCGGGACTGCTTGCGAGGTGTAACGCGGAGGTCTGCGCCGTGGAGCTGCGGCGGTTCAACGAGCAAACGGCAGCAAAGTCCGCCGGTGCGCTTACCGTGCGTTGTGATTGGAACGAATGTGAACCGCGCGAATTCGTTAAGGCACTGCCGTTGACAAGACGGGTACCGCATACAGAGCTTTTATCGAATTCCATGGAATGGCAGCGGCTTACAAGCGAAAACGCGCCGCTCCGCACAGTGATAGCCGGACATATTGTAAGCGTTCCCGTGAGCTTTTACGACTTTCTTATCCGAAGATATCTCGGCAGCCGCCCCATGCGGGAGGCGGTGCTGATCGGAAAAATACTCGGCGAAAATCAGCTTGGAGTGGGAGACTGGTGGTATGCGCAAAGAATAGAGCATTTAATTCGCCGAAAAAGTATCGTTATTTTAGAGGACAGCGAGCGGAAATACGAGCGCATTATCGCGCGCGCAAAAAGACGCTGAAAAAGTATTGTTTTTTGGATAACTGTTACGATTTATATTCCGTGTTGTTAAGCCAGAATATTGAAATTTTGCAATTTATTTTTCACTTTGTTTTTTGTGCCTTTTACCGATCGATTTATTGATTTGTTAGAGAGTTTTTTTATGGCGTTTTTGCAATGATCTGAATACTTGTGATTCCGATTATTTCAGAAGCCGGTTTATATTGATTTTCAAGCTGTTTTTTGGGGCTGTTTTGCATTTTTGGAGGTGTTTTTTTGAGAGAGGTGTGTGCCGGGGCGGTGCAGATGTCTGTTCCCGAAACAAGGGAATTATCCATAGAAAAGGCGGAAAAGCTGACGCGTGAGGCAGCCGACAAGGGAGCGGATATCGTTTTGCTGCCCGAGCTTTTTGAAACGAAGTATTTTTGCCAGGAGCGGCGCTATGATCACTATGAGCTGGCGCTGCCGCTGTCCGAAAACCCCGCCGTAAAGCGCTTTTGCGATGTCTCGCGTGAGCTTGGGATCGTTATGCCGATCAGCTTCTACGAGCGCGATGTAAACGTTTTCTACAATACCGTCGCAGTGATAGATCAAGGCGAGATCCTCGGGATCTACCGCAAGACGCATATCCCGGACGATCATTTTTATCAGGAGAAGTTCTACTTCACTCCCGGAAACACGGGCTTCAAGGTGTGGAAAACACATTTGGGAGTTACGATCGGTGTCGGTATCTGCTGGGATCAGTGGTTCCCCGAGACTGCGCGGTGCATGGCAGCGATGGGCGCGGAGCTGCTGTTTTATCCGACGGCTATCGGCGCCGAGCCAATCCTTGAAGTTGACAGTATGCCGCACTGGCGGCGCTGTATGCAGGGTCACGCGGCGGCGAACGTCACGCCCGTGATCGCCGCAAACCGTGTCGGCACGGAGCGTGTTGTCCCGTGTGAGGAGAATTCCAATCAGAGCAGCGAGCTGAAATTCTACGGAAGCTCCTTCATCACGGACGAAACAGGCGATATACTCGAGAGTGCCGACCGTGAGTCTGACTGTGTTATACTGCGGCGGTTTGATCTTGACGGGGTACGGAGGCTGCGCGATTCGTGGGGACTGTTCCGCGACCGCCGTCCCGAGATGTACAGGGAGATGGTGAAGTGATCAACGTCAAAAAGGAGCTTGAAAAAAACGCGCGGAACTCGATAAGGCTTTCGTTCGGCGGCAACAGAAAAAGGCACCCCGGAGCGTCTAAATTCGGCGGCGCGCCAGATGTTCCCAAGGGGTTTGAGTGGCCGTATTTCGAGAGCACTGGCTATAACGATGATGAGCCGAAGAATCGCCCTTTGTCTTTTTTAGCACAGTTTGACCTTGCCGAGATCTCAAAGCACGACACCGAGGGACTGCTTCCGAAAAGCGGTGTGCTGTCGTTCTTCTACGATTGTGAGACGACTCCGTGGGGGTTTGATCCCAAGGACAGGGGCTGCGCAAGGGTCTTTTTCTTTGAGAACGCGAATGAGGTCTATCCTGCCGTGTTTCCAAAGGATCTAAGCAAGGACGATCGTTTTCCGGAGTTTGCTGTCACCGCAAAATCGGAGAAGTCGTATCAGTGCTACGAGGATTTTCTTGTACAGAGAGATCCGCGTACCGATCTGTGGGAGGAATTTGAAAGCGCGGAGAAAAGTCTCGGCATTGAGATCCCGGGAGAGCGCTCCAAGCTGCTGGGCTGGGCGGACGTTATTCAAGGGAATATGACGCGCGAGTGCGAGCTTGTATCGCGCGGATATTATATCGGCAGCGGTTGGGACGACGTAAAGCCGCGTGACAGGCAGGAAGCGGAGCAATGGGCGAACCGTGACTGGCTGCTGCTGTTCCAGCTGGACAGCGTGCTTGACGACAACAGCTTTGAGCTTTACTTCGGGGACGGCGGAAGGATCTACTTCTATATCCGCCGCGAGGATCTCGCCGCGCGGAATTTTGATAATGTGTGGCTGATACTTCAATGCTGCTGATAAAAAACCGGAATGCTGAGTGGCGTTCCGGTTTTTTGCCCTAAATATGAATATACCATATCGTCACTATTGCAAGATCCGCAAACATATGAACGATCCAGGAATTATAAATGTTTTTGTTCTTGTCATCAACATAATCAAATATCAGACCGCCGGCGGTCAAGCCGATCAAAGCCAATATCAACAGCGGCAGCGGAAATGACGATCCGATCATTGCGATATGATAGACCGCGAACATTACGGAGCTGAAAATATACGCGAATTTTTTTGAGATAAACCCGGACAGTTTCAGAAACGCGGTAAAACGAAACAGAAATTCTTCCAAGAAAGAGTTGCCGAAAGAAATATATAAAGCTACCCAAATAAAATTATTTTTGTCCACCTTTTGGTCTGCCATTTGGGAATTGACCAATGAAGAATAATCAAAAATATTTCTTGTCAGAAAATATACTCCGATTATTACTGCGTATATTGCAAAGCCAAGCAATAACAGCTTGATAATGTCTTTTTTGTTAAGTGCAGAATTATTATCAAGTACTTTTATTTTCAGCAGCTTCATGATTATTAACGGCAGCAGCAAAAACACTGTGACCTTAGCTGCCGACTTGACCCAATAAGCCGGTTCGATCACTGTTTCAAACAACGCCATGATAATACAGCATATTATGACAACAGCAATTAACCCAAGTTGTTCTTTTCTTGCTTTTTTCATAGTTTAATCCCAGTTATCCAAGATATTTCTGAAGCACTGATATAAAGACGTCCATATCAAGGGGCTTGGCAATATGCGCGTTCATTCCGCTCTTGAACGCGGCCTCCTTGTCGTCCTCCAGCGCGTTGGCGGTCATGGCGATGATCGGCA
>JAIEDJ010000073.1 GCA_029068025.1 Oscillospiraceae bacterium
GATACAACAGCCGCAGCCGGTTGTTTAACGGAAACGTACGCAGCCCCGGAGAGTTTATCGCAGTTTGGGCTATTATCTTGGCTTATTTGATCGTAATGTGGCTGATCTGCCTTAATATCGGACTTCACAAGCGCGATTATGTTACAGCTGAATTGGAATTTGAAAGCTTTTACCGCAAAAATGACAGACTTATGTTTGCGCTTTCCGGCAATGAGTACGGCGCTTGGGCTGATCTGTGTGATATTAATGAGGTTGTAAAACTCAAAGGCGGCGAGCGGCTTTCGGTGATCACCGCAAAAGAAGATCTGGTCGATATTCAATATAATGACAAGGTGCTGTTGGCGCTTGAGGACTCCGAGCGCGAGGACGCGGACGGCAAGCGGATGATATCGCTGATATTCGGTATTATCGCGGCGGTGTGGCTGTTGTACGTGGCAGTCTCGATCTTGGTGATGTGCAGTGCGCACAAGCTGCCGAGAAGGCTTGTCACACTGTTTGTAAAGCCGTCATATCTTACAAGACCACCGAAATCGTGAGGAGAAACATATGTCGGATTTTGTTAAAATGTGGGACAATTATTCGGAAGATTTCACGAAAAAGCTGATCTTTCAGTGCAAGGGCGATCTTCGCGCGTTGGATAACGACGAACAGGAGATAGCCGCGCTGTGGCGCTTAGTTGCTGACGTGTACAACGGCGGGTTTATTCAGTTTTTCTGCAATTGGGGCTATGACAGCTATTGGTGCGCGATGCGCGGGATACAGAGAATGGGTCTTCGCGAAACGCTTAACCTTTTCGCGGGTACATATACGGACGTTCTCGACAAATTCCGCGAGGACAGGCGGCTGAAGGCGTATTGGGATATTCCGGAATACCTTACCGAAGAGGACGAGAAAATTCTTGACGAGACCGACCAAGCGTTTTATGACGGCTTGGGGGAACAGCTCTGTGAAGCGGCGTATAAATTCTACCATGACGAGTTGAAAAAGACGATTGAATTTGATTATCTCGAAATGTTTGGCGGGCTTTGCGATGAATATTACCGCAAGCTCGAACTGGAATATAATAATGACCGCAGCAAGCTCAAAGACAAAGAACGTGAAGCTCTGGCGCTTCATGCCATGTTTTCTGACATCGGGAACGGCGGTATTCAATTATTCTTTGAAAATCACGATGAGGATCTGATCAAATGCGCGATCGGAGCGGTCGAAAAGGTAAATGTTCCCAATGCTTTGGAGCTTCTAAAAGAAGCGTATGAAAAGGTTTTCCCGAAGCTCGGGAATCTGACCGGGACTGAGGAAGAAATTCTGATGAAGGTCGATACGACCTTCTGGGAAGGTTTTGATGAGACGCTTGCCGAGGCGGCGTTCAAAGTCTATTGGATATAAAAGGAGCAGCTTCCGCAATAGCCAATGCTGTGCAGCGAAGCGGCTTGACGGTGCGGAAGCTGCATATTGAAATCGGAGGAATTACAATGGAAGATTACAGCGAGATATTCAACAGATTTGCGAAGGAATATGTGGATAAGTTTCAGAGCGCTGGCGGCGACTGGGATAAGCTCAGCTCGGACGAACAGGAGATAGTCGCGCTGTGGAGCCTTTGTGCGGATATGTTCAGCAACGGATTCCTCGATTTTTTCCTGATATACGGATATGACGTTTATCTTATCGCAATGCGCGGGATAGAGCGCGTGGGCTGCAAAAAGCTCTACAAGCTGATCGAGAAGGTATACAAGAAGGTTTTCGACAAGTTTCAGAACGACAAGCGGATCACGGCATACGATGATATCCCGCAGTATCTGACTGAGCGTGACGAGGAGATCCTTGAAGACTTATTTGATAAATTCGACGAGGTGTACGGCGAGGAGCTTTGCGAGGCGGCTTATAAGTTTTATAGTAATTTGTGATCAAAAATCGGATTGACCGAAATAACAGTGAGGTGCTTTTAATGGAATACAGAAAATATCCCGATAATGAAACGGTTGATGAATATATCAAGCGCAAAGAACCTTTGATTATTGCAATTCCGTTTGATGATACAAAGCCTATTCTTATGTCTCATGTTGAAGATGCTTTTGAACATCATATTTTGTTGGCACAATTTGATATAAGACAAACGGATATTGATAAATATTTCAGAATTATTGTCGATGATGAGAGCGCGGATTGGACTTTTGTCTGTCCTCACGATTACAAAGGAATTGCCGACAGACAGCGTCGGATAATCCGCTTTTACAATGACGGATTTGCGGCGATATCCGAGGTCTTGTCGGATATCGGCTATTTTTCGGATATAAAGATCCCCAAGAGATACAGAAGACATTTTGACGCTATGAGTGATGACAGTACGTTTATGCCTTGAATTTTGGGAGTGATAACATGGAATTGTGGTTTACCGAGGATCACACCAAGAACGTGCGGTTCTCCATTAAGATAAAGCAGCATCTGGTGAGCGAACAGAGCGAGTTTCAGAAGATCGATATTCTCGACAGCGAGGAGCTGGGAAGGATCCTCGTGCTGGACGGTTTCCTTATGCTTACCGAAAAGGACGAGTACATTTATCATGAGATGATCACTCACGTGCCGTTGTCCGTCAATCCGAATATAAAGAAGGTTCTGGTCATCGGCGGCGGCGACGGCGGTGCGGTTCGCGAGCTGTGTCGCTTCAAGAGTGTGGAGCATATCGACATGGTGGAGATAGACCGCCGAGTTGTGGAGCTGTGCCGCGAATACCTGCAGTTTACGGCGTGTTCGCTGGACGACCCGCGCGTTCATCTGCATTATGAGGACGGATTGAAGTTCGTGCGGCGAGCGGAAAATGAGTACGATCTTATCATAGTGGATTCCACCGATCCGTTCGGCCCCGGAGAAGGGCTGTTCACCAAGGAGTTCTACGGGAACTGCTACAAGGCGCTGAACGCGGACGGGATACTGGTAAATCAGCACGAGAGCACATTCTATGACGAATACGCCGAGATGATGAAGCGCGCGCACAGTCGAATAAAGAGCTTTTTCCCGATAGCGCTGGTGTATCAGGTGCATATCCCGACTTATCCTAGCGGACACTGGCTGTTCGGGTTCGCGTCCAAGAGATATCACCCGGTCGAGGATCAGAATGCCGAGTGGTGGCTGGAGCAGGGGCTTCGCACAAAGTATTACAACAGATTTGTGCATGGCGGCTGTTTCGCGCTGCCGAACAATGTGCGGGATGTTCTGCGCGAGACCAAACCGGAAAACACAAAATAGAAAGATAAAAGATCATTGTATATCGGGTCACAGCTGATCGTATCTCCGGCGGCTGACCGAAATATATATTAATATTATGCAGAGGTTATTGTTATGAACGCAAAGAGCAAGGTTGGTATGGTCATTTTCGTGCTGATCCTGGTTGGCTGGACGCTTTATGGCATTATCAGCGGCGCGATGGGGCTTACGAATGGCAGCTACACTGAGCCGTCGGTAAACGCCGAGGTCGGGAAGCTTTGCGAGGTCGAAGTTGAAATGGCATTTGAGGCATATTCGGTAAAGCACACGCTGAACCTTATCCCGACGGGAAAAGAGCATTTTTATCTGTGCCTGACGGAGGATGATGGTATCCCGCTGCTGGTCAAGGCAAAGACATCATGGTACAATGCCAATTTCGATGAGGATGGCTTCGCGTATTCGACCGTAAAGGTCAAAGGCGAGGTCATGAAGATGGATTCTAAGTTTACAAAGGATCTTTCCGATATGAACAAAAAGCTCAACAGGGAGCTTGGGATCAGTATTTCGACTTCAAAGT
Source organism: Oscillospiraceae bacterium (assembly GCA_029068025.1). Taxonomy (GTDB): domain Bacteria; phylum Bacillota; class Clostridia; order Oscillospirales; family Ruminococcaceae; genus CAG-115. The sequence continues at coordinate 3,779 of JAIEDJ010000073.1, forward strand.
ACATATCCTCGAACTACAAGACCCTGTATGCGCTGAGATTGGCGTCGGGCGTGTTTAACGTCGCGGCGGTCGCTATCGGTCTGGTACTGATAAAGAAGGGTGTCGGCGCAAAGCTCATACCGGTGCTGTTTATAGTGGCTTTCCTGCTGATGGGCTTTGTGGTGTTCTTCGGAGAAACGATCTGAGAGCGCTTTTGCCGGGATCGGCAAAATGAACGCGCAGCAAAGGTGTTTACGCCAAGACCAACATTGTAAATACGCAGGCAATTCGCGAAAGCAGGTGTGAACGCCGAACGGAGCGATAACGGAGTGCGTTTTGCGCGGACCGCGAACTGCAAATTTAAATAAAGGAGAATGGATATGCTTATTGATTTTGAAAGGATAGCGCACACAACACTTACGGAATTCCGCGGCGGCGAGATGAGTATCCGCACGGCGGAGTACATGGACGATGTGAACCGTATCATAAAGGTCACGCTGCTTCCCGGGGCTTCTGTCGGGCTGCACAGGCATCCGACCAGTTCGGAGGTCATTTTTGTGATCTCGGGAATGGGAACAGTTATCTGTGACGGTGTGGAAGAGCATCTCAGAGCGGGGATCTGTTCGTATTGCCCGGTGGGCAGTGAGCATCTGATCCGCAACGATGGTGAGGACGAATTTGTGTACTATGCCGTTGTTTCGCAGAATACGACAGAGATCACCGAAAATACCGATGAGAAGTAACTTCGTATCGGAGTGCGGCGCAATTTGCGCGGCATGACACACAAGCTTTTCAGTTTATAGAAAACGCAAAGATCAACGCAATAAAAACGCAGCAAAGACAATTGCTGAAATTTGTATTGTTTGGTATTATGTTGAAGCATAGTGCTTGACAAGTTCAAAATTGCGTGGTATAATGAACTATACGGCGGGGGCAGCGCAATAAAAACGCGGCAAAGATCCACACAATAAACACGCAGCAAAGGCGCTTACGCCAAAAACAACATTTCAATCGAGCAGTGGATTTCTAAAAGGCCGAAATTTTTTCTCAAGAAAAAATTTCGACCGGTTCTCACTTGACGGCTAAGCGGAGCGCGATAGCGCGGAGCGTGCCGTCAAGTGAGAATTTTGAAATTATTTTAAATAGGAGGATAAGTAATGAGCAAGGCTTTGATCATAGGCGCGGGCGGCGTTGCCGGTGTTGTAATCAACAAATGCTGCCAGAACAGTGAGGTTTTTACGGAGATCGTCATTGCGTCGCGCACCAAGTCCAAGTGTGACGCTTTTAAGGAGAAACTGCAGCCGAATACAAAGACCGTGATCTCCACGGCACAGGTGGACGCGGACAATGTTCCCGAGCTGGTGGCGCTTATCAAGGACGTTAAGCCCGACATTGTGATAAACGTCGCGCTGCCGTATCAGGATCTGCATATCATGGACGCTTGTCTGGAATGTAAGGTGGATTATCTTGATACCGCGAACTATGAGCCGGAGGATACCGCGAAGTTTGAGTATTCATGGCAGTGGGCGTATCGCGAGCGCTTTGAGAAGGCGGGAATCACCGCTGTTCTCGGGTGCGGGTTCGACCCGGGCGTTACGGGCGTGTTCTCGGCGTACGCGATGAAGCACGAGTTCGACGAGATCAATTATATAGATATTCTCGACTGCAACGGCGGCGATCACGGCTATCCGTTCGCTACCAACTTCAATCCCGAGATCAATATCCGCGAGGTATCCGCAAAGGGCAGCTATATCCAGGACGGCAAGTGGGTAGAGACCGAGCCTATGGAGATCAAGCGCGTTTACAACTTTAAGGGCGTGGGTGAGAAGGATATGTATCTGCTTCATCATGAGGAATTGGAATCATTGGCGCTCAACATCAAGGGTATCAAGAGAATTCGCTTCTTTATGACGTTCGGGCAGAGTTATCTTACTCATCTGAAGTGTCTGGAAAACGTAGGCATGACCTCGATCAAGCCTATCATGTTCGAGGGAAAGGAGATCGTTCCGCTGCAATTTTTAAAGGCGGGGCTGCCCGATCCCGCGGCTCTGGGTCCGCGCACTAAGGGCAAGACCAACATCGGCTGTATTTTCCAAGGCAAGAAGGACGGCAAGGACAAGAACTATTATCTGTATAATATCTGCGACCACCAGGAGTGCTACAAGGAGGTCGGTTCGCAGGCTATCTCGTATACTACGGGCGTTCCCGCGATGATCGGCGCTATGATGGTGCTTACCGGAAAGTGGAAGAAGCCCGGTGTATTCAACGTTGAGGAATTCGATCCCGATCCTTTTATGGACGCGCTCAATAAGTGGGGGCTTCCGTGGGAAGAGGATCACGATCCGGTACTGGTTGACTGATGGGCGGCGGGTTTGCGGTCGAAGCGCTGCTTATTGTGATGGCGCTTGCCGCTGTCGGGCTGCTGATAAGGTATATAGTCGAACTGTGCGGTGTGTTTAAGCTCCGCGCTGATAACAAGGCAGGGCGGCTGCTGAAAATAAAAGCGGTCGTCACACGAAGCGTCCGCGCGGGCAGAGGTTCGGGATCATCACGGGCATACGCCGAATACGCAGTGGGCGAACGGAAGATCAAAGGACGAATGATCTGCGCGAGCGCGGTGTACCTGACAGAGGGGCAGACGGTAAAAGTTCTTGTCAGCGAGAGGAAGCCGGGATTTTTTGCCGTAGACGAGCGGCAGATCGGCGGCGCCGTGTTTGATAACGCGCTTATGTGCATTATGTTTCTGATAATCGCGGGGTTTTTGATATTTGTTGCTGTGGATCGGATCGCTTTCGGCTGATAAAATACCAAGCGTAAAAGTCGGCTTTTTTCACCATTTTTCCTTTTCAACATATTATGCTGTATAATTTGCTGAAAGGGTGATGGTATGGAAAATCGCCGAAAACTGATCATAAACGGCGGACGGCGGCTGGAGGGCGAGCTGTGCGTTCACGGCGCAAAAAACAGCGCCCTGCCCCTGCTGTCGGCGACGGTTCTCGCGCATGGTGAAACGATACTGCATAATTGCCCGTGTCTTACGGACGTGGACGCGGCGTGCAGGATCCTCTCGCAGCTCGGCTGCCGATGTCAGAGAAACGGCGGTACGGTGACCGTCGACGCAACGAATGTCACAAGCTCCGAGATCCCCGAGAATCTGATGAGGGAAATGCGCTCGTCTATTGTGTTTCTGGGCGCTGTTCTCGGAAGGAACGGTCACTGCCGCTTGTCCTTCCCGGGAGGGTGCGAGCTGGGCGCGCGGCCTATAGATCTGCATATCGCGGCGCTCAGGCAGATGGGCGCGGAGATCTCCGAGGAGCACGGATATCTTGACTGCCATGCCGCAAACGGACTTCACGGCGCGAAGATCACGTTGTCGTTCCCGTCGGTGGGGGCTACGGAAAATATACTGCTTGCCGCCGCTGCCGCAAAGGGATACACCGAGATCCACAATGCCGCGAGGGAGCCCGAGATCGTGGATCTGGCAGAGTTTCTTGTCAAGTGCGGCGCTAAGATCGGCGGCGCGGGCGAAAGCGTGATATTCGTCGAGGGCAGACCGCGTCTGGAGCCGTGCGAGCACAGCGTTATCCCCGACAGGATCGTTGCGGGAACGTATCTGTGCGCCGCCGCGATGACGCGCGGCGAGATGATCCTCACTCACTGCGATCCCTCACATATGAACGGCTTTGTCCCCGTGCTTGAGAGCATGGGCGCGAGGATATACACCTACGGCGGCGGGAAAATGTACATAAGCTGCAAGAAGCGGCTCACCGCGCCGCCTACCGTCAGAACTATGCCGTATCCGGGATTTCCGACGGATATCCAGGCTCCGTTTACGGCGCTGTGTACTACCGCCGAGGGTACGTCGATGTTTGTGGAAACGATCTTCGAGAACCGCTTCAGGCACGTTCCCGAGCTGGTGCGGCTGGGTGCGTCCATTGAAACGGAGGGCAGAATGTGTCTTGTGCGCGGAGTGAAAAAGCTCTCCGGCGCAAAGGTCTGCGCCGCGGAGCTTCGCGGCGGAGCGGCGCTGATCGTTGCCGCGCTTGCCGCGGAGGGTACGAGCGAGGTCACGGGTCTGGGATACGTCGACCGCGGATATGAAACGATAGAGTCGGCTTTGCGCTCCGTCGGCGCGGATATCAAGAGGGTGTAGTTATAATCTCACTCTCACGAAGAGAGAAGTCCGCTACTGTTCCCCACCGGAAAAGCACTATTACTTAGATCAGCACGGCAAGATAACACTATAAACACGCAGCAAAGGTGCTTGCGCCAAGATCAACAAATTAATTGAGCAGTGAATTTCAAAAAGGTCGAAAAAAATTTAACAAATAATAATAATTTTTTTCGACCGGTTCTCAATTGACGGCTAAGTGCAGCGGAAAATGCAGCGGTGCAAAGATCAACGAAATGGATGGGCAGCTGCTTTTAAATACAATCAACCAATAGTGATAAATGCAACACGCTGCATTTGGAGCGTAACATGCCGCCAATTGAGAATTTTGAAATTCTTTTAAAAGAGGAACTTTAAAAGAGAGGAGTGTGACGGCTATGAATAAAAAACCCGCCATGTCGGGGAAGAGACCGGTCTCGGCGGACAGCCGAAAAAGCCCGCAGGAACAGCAGCGAATGAAGACGCCGTCGGCTCCCAATACGCCAAAAGCGCCCGCTGCCCCAAACAATCAAAATACTGCGCGTCAGATTGCCGCATCTCAGCAGAAAAAGCGCAAGTCCTCAAAGTCTGCTTTAAAAAAATCGGTGAAAGCGCCAACCAAAACATCGGCAAAGGCTTCGGTAAAAACGCCGGCGAAAAAGCCCGCAGCTTCGGGACAGCCGCAGGCCGCGCGTCCCGCGCCTCCGACTGCCAGAGGGACGGCGGTAAGGTCTCCGCAGAAGCCGCGCGTCCAAAGCTCTCCGCGAAAGCGCCATAAATATCGCGGCGGAAATTACATATTGTATTATATGCTGGCGGGCGTGGTCGTTATTACCGTTCTGGTGATCCTTGCGAACACTGTGCTGTTCAGGTGCAGGCAGATCACTGTATCCGGGAACGTGCGCTACAGTGCCGAGGAGATCGCCGAAAGCTCGGGGATCGTCACCGGGAAAAATCTGCTTCACATAAACGCGCGGCAGGCGGCGGACAGCATTGTATCATCGTTGGCGTATGTCGATGACGCGCAGGTGAAGAAATCGTTCCCGACCGGGATAAACATCACGGTCACGGAGGCGGAAAAATGGTTCTGCGTAAGGCACGGGAACACTACGGCGGCAGTGTCGCGCCGCGGAAAGATCATCGAGCACTGTGCTCCGGACGGGCTGACGGTCATCACGGGTTATGAACCGGAGAATATTGATGTTGGCAAATGGCTCAGATCCGAAACAGACAGTAAGACCGATATCCCCGGGACCATTCTCGGAGCGATAGAGAGAACATCGCTTGAGAATGTTGACGAGGTAGATCTTAATGATCGTTTTTCCATCAAAATGAGTATTGACAACGGACGTATTATCCTGGAACTGGGCACAGTATCCGAAATGGAAAGCAAACTGATAGTGGCAAACGACCTTATACGCAATCATATCAGCGCGACGGAGAGCGTAACCGTTTTGCTGAGCAACCCCATACAGGCAACTGTGCACAGAAATATCGACGCGGAGCCCGAGAATCCGGTTTCCGAACCGTCAAATTCGGACGAGCCCGGCGACTCGGACGCTTCCTCCGAGCCGCAGACATAAGGAACCACTGATCAAATGCGATCACGCACCTTGCTTGTATCTTTTCCGCCTGACTTAGATAATTTTTCTTGAAATACATCAAGTATTACTGCGAAAAATTGCCGTCGTCAGTCGAAAAATCTGCCGCGCGATCTGCGCACTCGCATTTGATCAGTGGTTCCGTAATTATTGTGATCGGGATCAAAAAATCAGCATATCTGACTGTCGGGAAGCTCCCAAATATCGGGAAACAGCTTTTCGGCAGTCTGTTATTGTGATTTTTTACTAAAAACTGTCATATTGCAGTGTAAAATTCTTAAAAAAAACAGTTGAAATTTCTTTTAATATCTGTTATAATAGAAATAGTAATGTTACGGAGAAGATCTGTAACGACGTGAAAATGCTAGGAGGATCAGAAAATGGCTTTTGCGATTGATAATAATAACGACGATTTCGACGCTCCAGATGATTTCCAAATGTCAACCCGGATCATGGTATTCGGAGTTGGAGGCGCGGGCGGAAACGCCGTTGCTCATATGGTCGACAGCGAAGTGAACGACGTAGACTATGTTATCGCCAATACGGACGTTATCGCGCTGCGTCAAAAAAGTCCCGAGAAGATGAAGCGTATCCAGCTCGGCAGAAAGACCACCGGAGGTAAGGGCGCGGGGAACGACCCTGCCAAGGGCAAGGCGTCTGCTGAGGAGAACCGCGACGATATCGCGGATAGCTTAGACGGCGTATCCATGCTGTTTGTGACCGCGGGCATGGGCGGAGGCACGGGTACGGGCGCTGCTCCTGTCGTTGCCAATCTGGCTAAGGAGAAGGGCATACTTACCGTCGGCGTAGTTACCAAGCCGTTCAAGCACGAGGGCGCGAGCAAGATGGATCAGGCGATCGCGGGTATCTCGGAGATGAAGAAGTACGTTGACGCGCTGATCGTTATCCCGAACGAGCGTCTGAAGCAGCTCAAGGGTACAAAGATCACGCTGAGAAACGCTTTCGGAGAGGTCGACAACGTTCTGTGCAAGGCGGTTATCGGCGTTATACGCCTGCTGCAGGGCGACGGATACATAAACGTTGACTTTGCGGATGTGTGCATGGCTCTGCGCGATTCCGGAGTGGCTCATATGGCTATAGGAAACGGAAAGGGCGACAATAAGATCGACGACGCGCTTGACGAGGTGCTCAACAGCCCGCTGCTCGAGACCTCTATCAACGGCGCGCGCAGAGGTCTGCTGAATATCAGCGTTCCCGATTCGTTCCCGTTGGACGAGTTTGACAAGCTGATGGACGATATTTCCGAGAAGTTCAACAAGGACGCGAGATTCAAGTGCGGTATCGTATTCGATTCTTCGCTCGCGGACGATGAGATCTCGCTTATCGTTGTGGCTACCGACTTTTCGGACGAGGATCCCGAGGAGGACGTTGAGGATATGACGGCTGCGGATCCTATGCCGTCGGTCACTATCACATCGGCATCGGACGGTATTTCGGGCAATATCGGATTCAGCTCCGAGGCTAACGATATGGATGCTCTGCTCAGGAAATTCAACCACGGTAGAGATTTTTAAGACGGATATCAGGTTTTTGAGGATTCCCAAACCGCTTTGGTTTGGGAATTTTCTTGTTTTCGGAAAAAAGGGCTTGCTTTTTTCGCGGATTTGGTATACAATATAATATGTAGAGTTGGATTTAAAATTAAAATTTGCAGGTTATTTAAAAGTTAGAAACCGGGATTCTTAAGGGCGTGGCGCCCTTAAGCGGGGTTTGGAGCGGAGCCCCAATGGGGTGCGGGGCAAAGCCCCGCCATGATATCACCGGCGCGGAGCGGCGTTGACAAGATTAATCTTTATGGCTGATGTATCTGCGGAGGGCACGCCCCTCCGCGCGAACCACGACTGTTTTAAGTCCTCGCACTTCGTGCATTGGACTTAAATCAGCGTGTTTCACGCTGCGGGGCTGGTGATGTTATGTCCCGAACCCCTCAAGGGGCTTTGCCCCTTGACCCCATTGGGGCTTCGCCCCAAACCCCACCAAAGGGGCAAGGTCTGTCGGTCAGCCCCTCTGTCACTTCGTGACATCTCCCCCGCGGGGGAGTCACCCTTTGGAATCCCGGTTTT
>JAIEDJ010000074.1:0-3739 GCA_029068025.1 Oscillospiraceae bacterium
GGGGAGAGCTATATTTCGCTTATGGAACGGAATCTTGACACTCTTAAAAGCGTGCTTGAATAGGAGTAAGTATATGGGACAGCTTGCAAATTTGCCGAATATCGGAAAAGTCGTTGAAGAACAGCTGAACTCGGTCGGTATCACTACTACCGAACAGCTTATTGATACGGGGGCGGAGACGGCATGGCTTAAGATCCGATCAATAGACGAGAGCGCGTGTATTCATCGGCTTCTGGCGCTTGAGGGAGCGATACGCGGTATCAAGAAAACCGATATCTCCGCCGAACGGAAGGCGGAGCTTAAAGATTTTTACAATTCGCATAAGCGTTGATTTTGTGCTATGGAAATTGAGATTTATGGAGGTATGGCAGTGGATCGGTTAGAGGCATTTGAAAAGATGTTGTCTGATATACAAAAACAAGCTGAATATGAAACCGAACAGATTAAGCAATTAAAAGCTGCCGGCAAAGAGAAATCCGCAACATACCGCCAGTTTTTGGGAAATCGTATGCTGTATAAGATGATGCTCGAAAAGTATAAAGAATACGGACTTATCGTATGAAATAAAACTGTCTCATTGCATTTGTGATCAAATTGCGATATAATGAGGGCGGAGGTGTTGAATTATGGCTAATGAACAAAACAAAGATTTCAACGCGATGCTTAACGAAAGTAAGGATATGCCCAAGACTGTTGTTATCACAGACAAGAAGAGCATTGAGAAGTACGGCGGGAGCAAAATGTTTTTTGCGCCGCCCGCCGACTACGATAAGGTAATGCGGCTCGTTCCCAAGGGAAAGCTGATCACGGTCGGCGCAATACGGGAATATTTCGCTAAGCGGAACGGCGCGGATTTCACCGATCCCATTACCGCAGGGATATTCTGCTCTATAGCGGCTTGGGCGAGCTTTCAGCGAACCGAGGACATTACTCCGTATTGGAGAACGCTCAAAGCGAACGGTGAATTGAACGCGAAATATCCGGGCGGCGCTGAAGCACAGAAAAAGCAGCTTGAAGCCGAGGGGTTCACTGTAATCAAAAAGGGAAGAACCAATATTCGGTATTATGTCAAGGATTATGATAAATATTTGTTTGAACTAACGCAGCTTCCGCAATAGCTCTTGCTGTGAAGCAGAGCGGAGCAGCAAAAGCGTGATAGGTCAAACGCTATGCGTTTGACCGGTGCGGGGGCTGCAAATTTGAAATCATGCAGCTTCCGCAATAGCTCTTGCTGTGAAGCAGAGCGGAGCAGCAAGAGCGTGATAGGTCAAACGCCATGCGTTTGACCGGTGCGGAAGCTGCAAATTTGAAATAAGGACAAGGAAAATGGCGTTAATTAATGTTGAAGATCTGGCGCTGTCTTATGAAAATATGACGGTGATACAAAACCTCAGCTTTGAGGTAAACAGCGGAGACTATCTCTGCATAGTCGGCGAGAACGGCTCCGGAAAAAGCACTCTCGTCAAGGCGCTTCTGTCGCTGAAGAAGCCCGTGGGCGGGTCTATCACGCTCGGCGACGGGCTTCTCCAAAGGGAGATCGGCTATCTGCCGCAGCAGACAAACGCGCAGAGGGATTTCCCGGCAAGCGTTTACGAGGTCGTGGTGTCGGGCTGCCTTAATTCGCGCGGCTTCAAGCCGTTCTACTCGGCGAAGGAACGCAAGACCGCACTCGAAAACATAGAGCGCATGGGGATCACCGATCTGAAGCAGCGCAGCTACCGCGAATTGTCGGGCGGTCAGCAGCAGCGTGTTCTTCTGGCAAGGGCGCTGTGCGCCACACAGAAGCTGCTGCTGCTCGATGAACCTGTGTCGGGGCTTGATCCTATGGTAACGACGGAGATGTACGAGCTGATAGCTAAGATCAACCGCAGCGGCGTTACCGTGATAATGGTAACTCACGATATGGCGGCGGCGCTCAAGTACGCGAGCCGCATACTTTGTCTGCGCAAGGACGGATATTTCTTCGGAACAGCTGACGAATTTCTGCAAAGCGACGCGGCGGACTTTATGAAGGGCGGTGTACGGCATGGGTGAGATCTTGTCCGAAATATTCTCCGCGCCTATGCTGGTGCGCGCGCTTATCGTCGGCGTGTTGGTGTCGCTCTGTGCGGCGCTGCTCGGCGTTAGCCTTGTGCTGAAGCGGTTCTCCATGATCGGCGATGGGCTGTCGCACGTCGGTTTCGGTGCGTTGGCTATAGCGGCGGTGATGAATCTTGCACCTATGGCGGTCGCTATCCCGGTGGTGATCGTGGCGGCGTTTTTGCTGCTTCGGCTGTCCTCAAGCGGCAAGCTGAAAGGTGACGCGGTTATCGCGCTGATCTCTACGGGAGCACTGGCGGTCGGCGTTATGGCGGTATCGATGTCAAAGGGCATGAATATTGACATAAACAGCTATCTTTTCGGAAGCATTATCTCGGTTAGCAGCTCGGACGTTGTTATCAGCGCGGTGCTTGCCGCAGCGGTGCTGCTGATGTTCGTGCTTTTCTACACAAAGATATTCGCTATCACGTTTGACGAGAGCTTTGCCAAGGCTACGGGGATAAACGTAGGATTGTACAATATGCTTATCGCGCTGCTGACGGCGGTCACTATCGTGATCGGTATGCGGCTGATGGGAAGCATGCTGATCTCGGGGCTGATAATTTTCCCGGCGCTGTGCTCTATGCGCGTTTTCAAGAGCTTTCTCTCGGTGACGATATGCTCGGCGGTCGTGTCCGTTGCTACATTCATTGCGGGAATGATCATTTCCTACGCGGCTGATACGCCGTGCGGAGCGTCTATCGTCTGTGTCAATATCGCGATGTTCGCAGTATTTGCGGTCGTCGGAGCGGTGAAGGCGAGAATGAAGTAATATAAACGGCTCGGAGCTTTGATCCGAGCCGTTTAATACTTATCCCGCTTAGAGTTTCCTATAAAAATATAGGTAACTGTGCGGAAAGAGCCGCAATTATTTCAATAATCTAAAGCGGGATTAGTATAAGTTTATGTTAAATATAGCGCTGTATCTCCGTTTCGATGCCGTCTTGGATATATATCCTCGGAACGCGTGTGCCGATGGCGCACAACAGCTCATATCCGATAGTCCCGATCTGCTGTGCCGCACGCTCAACAGAGCTGCCGCCTTCAATCTCGTCGGAATAGATCGTTACGACATCGCCGACTTTAACGTCCGGGATATCCGATACGTCGATAAGGGTCTGATCCATACATATCCTGCCGCAGATCGGCGCGGTTTTGCCGTTGATCAGAACGTTCCAATTTCCCGAGAGCCGTCTGTTGAAGCCGTCCGCGTAGCCGCACGCCACAAGCGCGAGCTTTGTATCGCGTCCGGCTGCATATGTTCTGCCGTAGCTCACCGTGTCACCCTTATGTATGGTCTTGAGCTGGCTGACAACGGTCTTCAAACAGAAAACGGGCTTTATGCCGTCGGGGAGCGGGAAAAGCTCATTCGGCTTTTGCCCGTACATCACTATTCCCGCGCGTACATAGTCGCCTTCGTATTGATCGTGATAGATTATTCCGCCGCTGTTCTGGGAGTGCGTTTTCAGACCGTATTTCCTGCACATTTCAAGGAGCGTGCTCTGCTGCCTGTCGGTGAACTCAATATCCGTATCGTAAAGACTGTCCGCAACGGCAAAGTGTGTGTAGCCCGCGCGGAACTTCAGACCGCCGAGCGAGAGGATCTTTTTGAGCTGCTCCTCGGTGTTGATACCGACGCGGCTCATTCCCGTGTCTATCT
>JAIEDJ010000074.1:3749-11599 GCA_029068025.1 Oscillospiraceae bacterium
TTCTTGTCCGCATTCTCGGGTATCAGTGAAAGATCGCAGTAGCCGAATATCAGGATATTACCTTTGATCCCATTTGAATAAAGGCGCTGCGCTTCCCATAAATTGGAAACCGCAAAGTCGGTTATCCCGCAGTTATTCAGCGCTTTGGCACACTGAACGTCGCCGTGTCCGTAAGCGTTGGCCTTGACAACGGCAATTATCTCTTTTCCATGTGACAATTCGCGTATTTTCGCGATATTTTGCTTTAAAATGTCAAGATCCACCTGTGCCCAGGTTCTCCAATAAAAATTATTCATATCTCCGCTCCGTATATCTTGAAATTTTCAGAAAAATGTGTTATACTATATACAGTCTATGTATAAACGGCATTCAAACGCCTTTTATATTATATTACTGTTTTGGAAAAAAATCAATAGATATTTCGTTTTTTTGAAAAATAATTGGGAGAGCGTTTGCATATCCGCTCCGGAACAAAGAAAAGAGGAAGTTTATGTCTGTCCGCAGAAAAAGCAACTGGTATATTTATTTTATCGCGTTCGGCATTGCGCTGACGTTTGCTATTGTGGCTATCTTCGCGTTTAAGTGGTATTTATTCCCCGAGAACAGCAGCGCTACCGGACTTACTCCATCGGGAGACACCGACGAAAATTTCAAGCCGACCGCGGCTGACAGCTTTAATATAATGACCATGCTGTCCGATGGCGTTTCGGACAGCCCGGAGCTTTTCATTATGATCGAATATGACGCTGTGGAAAACAGAGCGGCGTTCGTTATTCTGCCGAACGGTATCAGCATTCCGACCGAGGGAAGATCTCTTCCTAACGTCTATGCTGCACAGGGCGCAAGTAAAATAGTTTCCGTTATCGAAAGCGTTGTCGGTGTGCATTGTGATTCCTATATCAAGATGGACAGAAAGGGATTTGTCGATCTTATAACCGTTTTCGGAAACGTTAATTATGAGATACTGAAAAGTCTTATAATCCGCGACGGCGGCGAGGTGGAGACCTTGAACGTCGGCACACACCGCCTTGACGCGGAATCCATGTTCCGTCTGGCTATGTTTGCGCAATATGATGAGGGCGAGTCATACAGATTCAACTGCACCGGACAGATGTTTGCCGATCTGGTAAATCAGAACTTTCGCAATGTAGACGAATCACTGCTGGGCAATTACTTCAATATAATCATGGAGAACTGTGAAACGAATCTTACCCGTGATAAATACGAGGCTCACAAGCGGGCGCTGATCAATACCGTTAATTACGGCGTTAATCCCGGTGAGTATTATGTTCCTTACGGAGAATATACGGAGGACGGCGGATTTATCATTGCCGAAAATTCGATTATCACGATAAAGCAGAAGGCGGGGCTTATGTGATCAAGGTCATTTTTACGCTTTATTTCGATAAAAGGAACATTTCAGAATGGTCATAGAAGATTTCACCCTTGCCGAGCGCGAGAACAACAGCAAGAGAAGATTCATTGTAATAAACAAAATACAAGGGAAACACTTTCCTTGTTCGCCGTCTGTTACTGACAAAGAGTTTCGGCGGCACGCGGAAAATGTGAGACGGTTTGCCGAGGAGAATGGGGTAGCCACTGAAAACGCTGTTGTGATCGGGTTCGCTGAGACCGCAGTGGCTATCGGTGCGTATATTGCGCGGGAGCTGGGGGCGTTTTTCGTTTCTACCACACGCGAACGGCTGCCCGACTGCTTTGAGAGGATCTCGTTTGAGGAAAGCCACTCTCACGCGGCAGAGCACTCTCTGTGCGTGCGCAGCACGGACGTTTTCAGCAAGGCGGCTTGTGTGATCATTGCCGATGATGAGTTCACTACGGGAAAGACCGCTGTCAAGCTTGAAAATACTCTGAGAGATCTTATCCCGAGCGGCTGTCCGATCATTGCGGCGGCGTTTATCGCGTCCGCTGAGAGCAGAGAGCGGTTTGCGGATAACGGGATACTGTGTTTTGCGGAGCAGGAGCTTGACGGTATAGAATATGAACAGAGCGGCGAGCGCGTTCCCGATCTGATGATAGAGCCGCGCAAGCCCGATTGGGAAATTAAGCTGAATTCTGTGCTGGACTTTCGGCTCGGGGTGGACGCGCGTGATTATTTCGCGGAATGTGAGAGACTTTGTGAAGCGCTGTGCGCTAAGCTGAACGATGTGAAGGGTGATGACACGGAGGTTTCTGTCATAGGAACCGAAGAGCTTTGCGTGCCGCAGATCATTCTAGGGAAAATGCTTGAGGAACGCGGATGTCTTGTGTCGGTTCAGGGGATCACCAGAAGTCCGATGATCCCGTTAAATAACAGGGCATATCCGATCAAAAGCCGAGTTAAGCTGAAAAGCCTGTATGACAGCAAACGTGATGTGTTTTTGTATAACAAGTTTCGCGGGTGCAATACCACGATCATCATCACCGATGCGGACGATCCCGGCAGTGACGCGGTAAACGCTCTTTGCGGCGCGGCTGACGGGTGCGCGATACTTGTTTACTGGCGCGGAAAGAAAATACGGACTTCGATAAAAGGTGAGGACTGTACGCTGCTGTTAAAAGATGTCACCGGACTTGTTGAGCCGATGTCCGCAAAGGAGCGCGAGCCTCTTATTCAGAGCGGAGTTCACTACAGTGAACTGCTGCCAGCCGAGTATCAGCCGTCTGCGGAGTACATAAAGCAATTCGAGAGCGGGCTTGCCGAATGGTCGGGCAAGACCGCCGAGGCAGTTCATGTTGTAGCGGAGCGGATCCGCGAAAAAGGACGGAACGTCATTGTGTCGCTGGCGCGCGCCGGAACGCCGGTCGGATCGCTTATCGTAAGGTATCTGCGGAGAAAGTACGGCGGGGGATTCGTTCATTATTCGATCTCGATAATTCGCGGAAAGGGGATCGACAAGAACGCGCTGGGTTATATTCTTGCGCGTCATTCTCCCGATAAAATTCAATTTGTGGACGGCTGGACGGGCAAGGGCGCGATAACACGGCAGCTTGCCGAGGCGCTGGCGGACTATCCCGAGATAGATCCCGCGCCCGCTGTGCTGGCGGATCCTGCCGGAGTGTGCGAGATATGCGGTACAAGGGAGGATATTTTCATTCCGTGCGCGTGTCTGAACGCGGTCGTGTCGGGGCTGTTCAGCAGAACGGTGCTGCGTGATGATATCATCGGAGAGGACGATTTTCACGGGGCGGTGTATTTTCCCGAGCTTGCGGAGAGGGATCGGACTTACGAGTTTATCCGCGCCGTTGAGGAAAAGATGAATTACAGCGAAATAAGCGTATCCGATGAGCCGTTTGAGCGCGGGTGCGGACTTCGGGAGACAGAAGAGATCGCGAGGACTTTCGGCGTTTCCGATATAAATCTTGTGAAGCCCGGGATAGGCGAAACAACGCGTGTTCTGTTGAGGAGAATTCCAAGACTGATACTTGTGGACAGGCTCGGAAGTCCGCTTACCGTGCATATTGAGGAGCTTGCTGCCGAAAAGGGCGTTGAGGTCCGCGAATATCCGCTGAAATGCTATCACGCCTGCGGGATAATTCAAGTGCTGGGGGACGTATGATGTTCTTTACCGATCTGGACGGAACGCTTATACGCTCCGCTTCTCGAAAACGCGCGGGAGATATTGTTGTTGAGTACAAGGACAGCTGTGAGATCACCTGCATTTCCTCCGAGAGCGCGGAAGTGCTGGCCGGACTTGACGGGATCGTACCCGTTACCTCGCGGAGTATCGAGCAATACAAGAGGATCAATATCCCGGGTTTTATGCCGAGGTATGCGATCGTTGACAATGGCGGGAATCTTCTTGTTGACGGCGTTCCGGACAAGGATTGGGCAGAGTGGTCGAACGTGATCGCCGGGAAACAGGGCAGGGAGTTGGCAGAGTGCCGCCGGCTGCTTGAGGAAGATCCCGACAGGAGCTTTGAAGTGCGTTTGGTGGACGGGCTGTTTCTGTTTACCAAGAGCGATGAGCCGGAACGAACGTTGGAGCGGCTCAGAGCAGCTGCTGTCGGGCTTGATCTGTACAACACAGGCGCAAAGGTATACGCTATACCTGATGAACTAAACAAGGGCGCGGCGGTGAAAAGGCTTGCTGATATTCTTGGGCGGCGCGGAGAACGGATCGTCTGCGCGGGGGACAGCGTTATGGACGTTTCGATGCTTGAGATCGCGGATATCGCGGTCTGGCCCGATGATATGGGGCTTGAGCTGAACGGGTTTTCGTGTCCGCGCGGAGAGCTTTGCGAATTCGTTGTAAAGAAGGCTGCGGAGCTTTTTACGGATCCGCAGAGGTGATAATATGAGCGATTTTACCAAGAAGCAATTAGCCGGTTCGCTTTGCTGCCCTGTGTTGTGCTTTCTGTGGGGGTTGATACGATCTCTGTATGATCTTTCGTGGGGCGCGGAATTTTCGGGAAAAGGCATATTCCGTATGAGTTATCTTGCGGCTGTGCTGGTCGGCGGGATCATTTCCGCCGTCCTGACATTGGGATTTAAGATCCACACGGAATATTATCTTGATAAACGGCTTATTGTAATAGCGGTTGTGATTGTTTTTCATGGAATCGTAAGCAGATTTATGTTCAGCAACACTGTTATATTGCTTGTAATGTATATGGCAGTCAGTGCAGCGGCACTTGTTGTTGAATTTGTTAAGATCCATGACGTAAACACCGACCGGGGTGAACGCACGGTTCTTATTCTGTCCGATCCGATCATATATTGGACGGCATATTGGCTTGTTTTATATATTGCTTAATTTTAAGGAGGAACTATGGACGAGAGAATTCAGAGAACTATGGATAATCTTCGGCTCAACCGAATGAAGCCGTACTTTGTCGAGAACCGCGAGGAGCTGTATGACGTTATCCGCGGGCTTATCAAAGAGGACAAGCTGATCACGGCGGGCGGGTCTATGTCGCTGAAGGACAGCGGCGTTACCGAGCTGCTGATGAACGAATTCGGCGAGGTGTATCTTGACCGCTCCAAGGGTAAGGACA
This sequence comes from Oscillospiraceae bacterium, assembly GCA_029068025.1. Classification (GTDB taxonomy): domain Bacteria; phylum Bacillota; class Clostridia; order Oscillospirales; family Ruminococcaceae; genus CAG-115. The sequence goes on from JAIEDJ010000074.1 coordinate 8,745, forward strand.
AAGAAGAGGTCGACGAGATCATGCGCAAGGCGTTCGTTTCGGATACGTTCTTTGCAAGCTCCAACGCGATCACCGAGAACGGGGAGCTGTACAACGTTGACGGCAACGGAAACCGCGTTTCGGCGATGATCTATGGTCCAAAGCAGGTTATTATCGTGGCGGGCGTGAATAAGATCGTCAAGGATCTCGCCGAGGCTAAGGAGCGTGTTGAAAAGACCGCTGCGCCGAAGAATACCGTTCGGCTCAGCTGCGATACGCCGTGTGCAAAGACGGGAGAATGTATGCACTGTCACAGTCCCGCGAGGATATGCTGCTCGTATGTGACGCTGGCGCACTAGCGCGTTCCCGACAGGATAAAGGTTATTATCGTGAATGAGGATCTCGGCTATTGATAATGGTTGGAGGTGGCTGTAATGGCTTATTACATAGGTGTTGACATCGGCGGCACGAATACCGCCTGCGGGATCGTGGACGATGAGTGTAAGATCATTGCGCGGTCTAAGGTAAAGACCAATCCTAAGGGCGACGGTGTTCCCGATTACGCAGGCGCGCTCGGCGAGATCAAGAGGGCAGTCCGCGAGGCGTGCGAGGCGGCGGGAATAGCGCCCTCCGACGCACATTCGATCGGCATAGGCTGCCCGGGTATCTGCAACAGCGATCTCGGAGTTGTCGAGTACGCGAGCAATCTCGGATTTTGGAACGCGCCGATCAAGGCGGATATGGAAAAGGAATTCGGGATCCCTGTGTATCTCGACAATGACGCGAACGCCGCCGCGTTCGGCGAGTTTTCGGCGGGCGGCGCGAAGGGCAGCAACAGCGCGGTCGTTATCACGCTGGGTACGGGCGTAGGCTCGGGGATAATTATTGACGGGAAGATCTACCGCGGCGCTAATTTCGCGGGCGGAGAGATCGGGCACACGGTCATCGTGCTGGACGGGATGCCTTGCTCGTGCGGCAGACGCGGCTGCTTTGAAGCGTATTCCTCGGCTACGGGGCTGGTGCGTATGACTACGCAGGCTTCGGAGCTTAATCCCGATTCCATAATGACGCGGATGATCCGCGAAGAGGGAAAGGTCAGCGCAAGAACCGCCTATAACGCTATGAAGCAGGGCGATCCTGTCGGAAAGGCTGTCACGGAGCAGTATATCAAGTATCTTGCTTGCGGTATCGCGAACGTTATCAACACGTTCCAGCCCGATATTCTGTGTATCGGAGGCGGGGTGTGCAACGAGGGAGATCCGCTGATGATCCCGCTGAGAGCGGCGGTCGCGGAGCAGGTCTACTCGAAAAATTCGCCTAAGAATACAAAGATCGAGGTTTGCAGACTTGCAAATGAAGCCGGGATAATCGGCGCGGCTATGCTGTACAAGAGTTGAAAGGTTAAGATCGACATATAAACACGCATTAAAGCGTGTTTATATAAGATCAACAAAATAATGGTGCATGAATTTCAAAAAGTGTCGAAAAAATTTTAAAAAAAAATAAAAAATTTTTTCGACCGGTTCTCAATTGACGGCTAAACGGAACGGAGCGCACGCATTATGCCTCGCAAAACTCTGCGGAGTGTAGTGTGCCGCCAATTGAGAATTTTGAAATTTTTTAAAATAAGGAGGAATTGAAATGAGATCAGATTTGATCAGAGAGGGCGTTGAAAAAACGCCGCACAGAGCAGTTTTGAAGTCGCTGGGCGTTACCGACAGCGAGATGAACCGTCCGTTTATCGCGGTTGTATGCGCCGCGAGCGATTACGTGCCGGGACATCAGCATCTGCACGAGATATCCAGATATGTAAAGGACGGTATCAGAAACGCGGGCGGTGTGCCGTTCGAGTTCTTTACTATCGGAGTTTGCGACGGTCTGGCAATGAACCACAAGGGAATGAGATATTCTCTGGCTTCGCGTGAGCTTATCGCGGACAGCATTGAGATCATGCTTACCGCGCACCCGCTTGACGGCGTTGTATTCATTCCGAACTGCGATAAGATCGTTCCCGGAATGGTTATGGCTGCGGCGAGAATGAATCTTCCGTCGATATTTGTCAGCGGCGGTCCGATGAACCCCGGCTGTGTTCAGGGCAAGCGCGTGGGATACTCGGAGATCTATGAGGCTATCGGTCAGTACACCAACGGTGAGATCGGCGACGAGGTCATCAAGGATTACGAGAACAACGCCTGTCCGACCTGCGGATCGTGCTCGGGTATGTATACCGCGAACTCGATGAACTGCCTTACCGAGGCGATAGGTCTGGCGCTGCCTACCGCGGGTACTGAGCCTGCGGTCAACTCCGCGCGCCGCCGTCTGGCTAAGGAGTCGGGAGAGCGCGTTGTGGAGCTTGTAAAGCAGAATATCCGTCCGTCCGATATTCTCACCAAGAAGAATATGGAGAACGCGCTGGCTACCGATATGGCGATCGGAGCTTCGTCGAATACTGTTCTTCACCTGCTGGCTATCGCTCATGAAGCGAAGGTCGACATCAAGCTTTCCGATATCGACGCTATGAGCAGAAAAACTCCGCAGCTCGCAAAGCTCAACCCCGCAAGCAGCGTGTTCATCACCGATCTTAACGCGGTCGGAGGTATCCAGACCGTTATCAAGGAGCTTGCAAAGGGCGGTCATATCAATGAGGACGTACTGACTGTAAGCGGTACTCAGAAAGAGCGTATTGCGGCGGCACGCAGTGCGGACGGTGAGGTAGTTCACAAGATCGATACGCCTATCAGAAAGGATGGCGGTATCGCTATTCTGAGCGGTAATCTTGCGGAGAACGGCTCTGTTGTCAAGCAGGGCGCTGTAAAGCCCGAGATGATGGATTTCACGGGTACTGCGCGCGTATTCGACGGCGAACAGGACGCTTG
>JAIEDJ010000075.1 GCA_029068025.1 Oscillospiraceae bacterium
ATTCCACCGGGCGAAGCCCCGCAATTCTTTCTTCCCCTCACACCGAGAGGGGTTTTTATACAAGCTGAAATGCCCGAAATTACTGTTCCGGGCATTTTTTATTTTTCCTCTTGATTTATGCGGAAAAAAATGCTATAATGAGAATAACGCCATATTATCGTTGAAAATATAGCTATTTGATCGGGAGGTTTCTGCAATGACCGTAAAGACTTTTTCAATAAATCCGGAAAAGACCGCGTTTGTGAGGGCGTATCTGCCCGACAAGATCTCGGGGGTTCCTTATTGTGAGAAAAGACCGTCTGTGGTCATTTTCCCGGGCGGCGGCTACGATCATGTTTCCGAGCGCGAGGGAGAGCCTATCGCGCTGCAGTACCTTGCCGAGGGCTTCGCGGCGTTTGTTGTTACATACACCACCAACGCTAGATTTCCCGCGCCGCTTATCGACGCGGCGTATACGTTCTATAAGGTTCGCATGAGAGCGGAAGAATTCGGGATAGATCCCGCCAAGATCGCCGTTCTGGGCTGTTCGGCAGGCGGGCATATCGCGGGATGTCTCGCTACGATGTGGAACGACAATATGATCGTCAAGACTATAGGGTGTGTTCCCGAGGATCTGCGCCCCGACGCGGCGGTGCTGTGCTATCCCGTTATCAGCGGCGTTACCTCTCCGCACGTGGGGAGCTTTAACGTGCTGCTCGGAGAGGACGCGAGCCGTTCCGATCTGTCAAGGCTGTCGCTTGAGAACCGCGTTACTCCTAAAACTCCGCCGATCTTTCTGTGGCATACCGCGAATGATCAATCCGTTTCGGCGCACAACTCGCTTGTTATGGCAAAGGCGTGTATATCAAACAAGATACCCGTTGAGCTGCATATGTTCGACGACGGGCCGCACGGACTATCCACCTGCGACAAGTCGGTGGCGCGTGACGAGAACGCGATCCGTCCTACATGCAGGCAGTGGATAAAGCTGTCTGTGGCGTTCCTCAACAAGTACCTCAATGTTTAAGGAAAAAAGCAAGATTGGGCGCGGCGCGGGATATGTTATCGCGGAGATCATCGGCGTTATCGCTCTGCTGGGCATTCTGCTGTTATATATCGCCGCGATGGGCAGCTATTGGATCTCGGGTGTGGGGTTATTCCTTATGCCGATCACGGTCGTGGGCTATATGCTGTTCACGCAGCTGTCGCAAAAAAGTTCCTCCGCAAAATACTATTGGATATTTTACGCCGTGAAGATCTTGTTTATGATAGGGTTGTTTTTGCTGGGCCCTGTGATCAGCGATGTTATGGCAAGGCTGGTCAACGGTTGATTATGAAAAATTTCTTTAATAATATCCGCTCCGACCGAAACAAAATTCCCGTGTGGAAGTTTATTCTGTTCTGTGTGGTTTTCCTGGTGCTCGGAGCCGCAGTGGGAGCTGTTTCCAAAATCGCTGACGTTTATTGGGAGATCTTGAGCGATGTCACCTCCGGAATATGCTTCTGGATATTCATTTGCGTCGTCATCTGCGCGTTTTCAAAGAACCCGTTCCGTGCGGCGGCTTATGTGTTCTTGTTCTGCGCGGCTATGGTCGCGGTGTATTACCCGACCGCCGATATTATGCGCAGTATGGGTATTGTCAGCTATGCGGTTCGATACGGAAAGAGCTATGTGAGAGACTGGAGCATAGTCGCGGCAGTGAGTCCGATATGCGCTTTTTTTACGTGGTACGCGTTCGGAAAGGGCGCGTTTTCTTGGATGATCCGTATCGGGATAATCGTTGTTATGGCGGCGGGAATGTTTCTGCTTCCGGGTCTTATGCTGTTTGACGTGCTGTTTATTCTTGGGACTATTATTGGTTATGATCATAGAGATCAGGAGAAACGGAGAGAAAAAAGACAATGTCGATTGACAGTTTGAACGGAGATATTTCAGAGTTCAACGAAAAATACAAGGGAACCAAGCTCGCAACTCCCGAGGAGCTTAACGCGTATATCAAGGACGCGGAGGAGATACTCGGCAGGTACCCGAATCCCGACGGCGAAGTTCGCAAGGCGCTCGGGAAGTTTTGTTCGCACTTAGGGTGCTGGGTGACGGTGTTCGGACAGGATCTCGAACACGGGATAGGGTACTATCACAAGTCGATAGAGCTTGACCCCGAATCGTATGATATCCGCTGGGAGTATTACACCACGCTTGAGGAGATCGTTGATGACGACGATTACCGCACTCCCGAGTTTGTTAAAGACGCGGTGGACTGCCTGAAGTTCTGCATAGACTACTGCAATACTCCGGAGCTTCGGGATGAGCATTATATCCATTACCGTTATGTCGACTTGGGAAGGGTGTATCTCGCGGACGGGCAGTACGCGAAGGCGCGCAACTGCGCTAAGGCGTCGCTGAAAATTCTGAAAAACGACAACGCGAATAATCTGCTGAAACAGGCGGATAAACATCTGGGCTTTTTCGCAAGGCTCTTCGCCGGGAGTCAAGGGATCTGATCAATTAAGCGGGGCGGACTGTTTAAAAAGCCAAGATCAATGCTTTAAACACGCAGGCAATTTGCGAAAGCGATCGGCGCGGAAAGGGTACTTAAGCAAAAAGCAATGCCATAATCGCGAAACAAAGGCTCTAACACTAAGACAAACATACGATAGGGCAGTGAATTTCAAAAAGGTCGAAATTTTTTCTCAAGAAAAAATTTCGACTGGTTCCGACTTGACGGCAGCTCTGCTGCCGCCAAATCGGAATTTTGAAATTCCATTCAAATAAGGAGGGGTCGATATGATCATTGAGAAGCTGTCTTACACAAAGAGCGAAAAGGCTGCCGAGATCGCGGCGGCAGGGCTTACCGCGTGTTCCGTGGGTGGGTATTTTGTTCTTATGGCTTTCGGAAAAGCAGACACGGGCGCTGTGATACTTATGACTTTGGTGACGCTGATCTTGTATGGCGTATGCACGCTTTGTTCGGCTGTGCCGCAGCACGCCAATGTTTTTACGCGCCCCGAGAACTGTTCGGAGAAGCAGCTGCGCTTTGCGCGCAGAGCGTTTATTATAGGCAAGATCTTGTTTGTGGCGGCAATGTTCGCTGTTATGGCGATGGGCGGCGTTACTTTATAAAGAACTTTATTAAGAAAGGGCATTTTAAATATGAAAAAAGCATTTGTTACCAAGGAACAGGTTGAGGAGATCGTCAAGAGCTATCCTACGCCGTTCCATATCTATGACGAGAAGGGCATACGCGAGAATGCGCGTGCGCTTAAGGACGCGTTTTCGTGGAACAAGGGCTTCCGTGAGTATTTCGCGGTCAAGGCTACGCCGAATCCGTTTATTTTGAAGGTACTCCAGAGTGAAGGCTGCGGATTTGACTGCTCAAGCTATACGGAGCTTTTGCTTGCCGAACAAGTAGGCGCAAACAGGATGTTTGCGCAGTTGCCCCAAGAGGGCGGCACGGATGCCGCCCAACAGAGGGCAACAGGGGGAAATGGTCACGATATTATGTTCTCGTCCAACGCAACGCCCGATGAGGATTTCAAGAAGGCGTTCGAGCTGGGCGCTATCATCAACCTCGACGATTTCACGCATATTGACGTGCTTGACAAGCTGACGGGTATCCCCGAAACGATCTGCTGCCGTTATAATCCGGGCGGAGAGTTCAAGACGGACGGTTCGCCGAACGTTATGGACACCCCGCGCGACGCTAAGTATGGTATGACGCATGAGCAGATCATCGAGGCGTACAAGATATTGAAGTCCAAGGGCGCTAAAAAGTTCGGAATGCACGCGTTTCTGGCTTCCAACACGCTGACCAACGACTATTATCCTACCTTGGCGCGGATAATGTTCAAGGCGGCTGTGGACATCAAGGAGAAGGCGGGCGTGGAGCTGTCGTTCATCAACCTGAGCGGCGGCGTGGGCATACCGTACAGACCGGATCAGCCCGCGAACGATATCAAGGTCATCGGCGAGGGTGTCCGCAAGGCATATGAGGAAATTCTTGTGCCTGCCGGAATGGGCGAGGTCGCTATTTTCACGGAGCTTGGGCGGTTTATGCTCGCGCCGTTCGGTATGCTGATCGCTAAGGCTATCCGCGAGAAGCATATTTACAAGGAATACATCGGTCTGGACGCGTGCGCGGCGAACCTTATGCGCCCGGCTATCTACGGGGCATATCATCACATCACGGTGCTCGGCAAGGAGAATGCGCCGTGCAACCACAAATATGATGTTACGGGCGGACTTTGCGAGAACTGCGACAAGTTCGCGGTGGACAGAGAGCTTCCGAAGATCGAGCTTGGCGACTACATTGCCATTCACGATACGGGAGCACACGGCTTCTCAATGGGCTACAACTACAACGGAAAGCTCAGAAGCGCGGAGCTGCTGCTGCGCGAGGACGGCTCGGTGAAGCTGATACGCCGCGCGGAGACTCCCGAGGACTATTTCGCGACGTTTGATTTCGCGGAGGGCAAGTTCGAGCTGTGATCTGATAATCGGTAAAAACCGCCGATTCTTTGATGAGAACCGGCGGTTTGGCTTATCTGTAAACATTGTCAATAAATTCCCCGAAACGATATCCGTTTCGGGGAAAGTTTTTCATTTGTGATGATCAGCGCTCTGTCCGTATGACCTATGCCGCGGCGTTATACGGGAAGTTCCTCGCCGGCGTAACGGTAAACGATGTCGCTGATCCCAATTGAACCGTCAATGATATTATATTCATATCCGCTGCGTACAATGCTGTCGGGATCAAAGCTTGGTATAAGTGTATATGAGTCGCTTTTTTCGGGATCATATGTGCTCCACGGGAAAGTATACACAACAAATTCCTGCAGCGCGTCTGATTCCTTGGCTAACTCGACTGTATTTTTTATGGCTTGGTCATGATAGGGAGCCTGTTTCTCACGGGTCTCTTCATCCCATTCCTCCATTGACTTGTTCCAAAGGCTCTCTGCCCATGCGTATGAATCAAAATTGCAGCGCTCAATCATATTTCCGTCAACATGAATGTAGCTGTCATCCTCTTCGCAGGTATAATAACCGGATCTGACGGTGATCTCCTCGTTTACATAACCGTCTCTGGGCTTGTTGGTGCCATCCTCGGCGTGTGCGTCTGCGGCGCAGCCGCTGAGCAGTATGCAGGCGGCGGTCAAAAGCGAGTAGCCTAAAAATTTCTTCATAGTGTGTTCCTCCTAAAAGTGTCAAGATTTGTATTCTATATTGTTAAATGAATTTTCTATATGTCTTTTGTTATAGTATATCACAAATAATTTATTTTGTCAACGCTTTTTAAAAGTACTTTAAAAAGTTGTGCGCCGTCAAAAAATGACGACGCACTGTACTGCTGAAAAAAAGTATGACAAACGCGCTGCAAGTCAAAATCAGGACAGCTTAAGATTTTCGCGCTTTATAAACTCAAGAAACTCTGATTCGGGAAGCGGCTTGGAGAAGTAGTAGCCCTGAATGAAATTTATGCCGAGATTTTCCATGGTGAAAAACTGCTCGCGCGTTTCGATGCCCTCCGAAACGATCTTGAGATCCATGCCGCGGATCATATTCATTGCCGCGTCCATAATATACTTTGCCTTGCCGTTCTCAAAATACGCGTTGGTCATATTTTTATCAAACTTTACTATATGCACGGGCATATCGACGATGTAATCGAGATTGGACTGACCCGTTCCGAAGTCGTCAAGCGAGAACGTCACGCCGTAGTCCATGAGTATCTTCATATTGCCGAGCAGCGTTTTCTTGGCGTTCATGGAGGCGGATTCCGTGATCTCAAGGTTGATGTTATGAGCGGGAATATCAAATTCCTTCATGATGGCGATATATTCGGCGGCAAGGTGCTTGTACGCGCACTGCACAACGGAAAGGTTGACCTCGATATATTCAATGCCGAAACCGGTGATCCCGGTCTCCTTGATGAATCGGCAGACCTTCTTGAAAACAAGCTCTCCGAGCTGCATGATCATTCCGTTGCGTTCGGCGATCTCTATAAAGCTGCCGGGAGGAATGAGCTTTCCGTCCTCGTCACGTATGCGCACAAGCGCTTCGGCGGAGGTGAAGCGGTGCTCCTCCGTGGAAAAGATCGGCTGGTACCATACTTCAACGCGGTCATTGGCAAGCGCGCTTACTATAAGCTCCGCAATATCCTTTTCGCGGTGAAGCTGCGCGGCAAGCTCGCTGCTGACCTCATAAAACTGAGATTCCTGAAATTCCTTGCTGTCGCGTCTTACATAGCTCATAAGAAACAGCAGATCCTCGATACCGGAAGCGATCCAGGAATCCGCGACATAGATCCAGTGAGGCGACACCATAACGCCGCCGTTTTCTCCCCAGCCCTTTTCAAAGCGTTCGCGCACCCTAGCGACGCCCTCAGCCGATTTTTTCATATCGGGATAGACAAGAAAGATCTCATTTGTGGTGTTGCGGAACACGAAAACGTCCGGAAGTCCCAGGAGATACCTGACCGCTTCTCCGATCACGCGCTCTTCAAGATCGGCGCGCATTGCCTTGAACGCGTTGCGGTCGATCACGATCGACAGGATGCTGAAATGTGTATCCGCGTCGTAGAGCTGCTTGGCGTACTGTAAAAAAGCGCTGTGGTTGAACAGTCCCGTCTGACGGTCGAGATTGTTTCCCGGGTTTTCCAATTTAAGATAGAGCACCAACATTCCCACGGAGCAGGCGAACGCGGTCAAGAGTATCTGCTTGAAGAAGAACTGCACCACCAGCGCCAGGATCCATATGCCCATCCAGATGAATACCGCGCTGCGCTTGGCTTTGTTGATCTTCATTTTATCGACGTTCAGCCTTATCAGTATAACGGCGACTGTCACTCCGGCAAACAGGAACGCGGAATAGCAGCTTGCGCCGTATGAATAGAGCGTCTTGTTTACGGGATCATAGGTGTATCTTATCGGTGCGGCAAGTATAAGGATCAGCGCCGCGCCTACAATAACACTGTAGCGGATCATTGCTTTGCGGTAGGCGCTTCTGTTTGTGTAAATATCGGAAAAAATATACATCAGCGCAAAAAACGCCTCGCCTACCATGGTCGTGATATACAGTTTGCAGATCAGCTTTACAAACGCATCCGGCAGAAAATCGCTGTAAACTATCGCTATGCACGACAAAATGTCGCACACTATACATATGAACGTCATCATAAACGCGTTCCAGAAGGCACGTTCTCCCTGCAGCTTGATGGTTTTCTGGCTTTTGTAAAAATAAAGCAGGATTATCATCAGAAATAAACCGCAGCACTGTGTATGAATCGGCATAATCCCCCTCCATTTATTTAAGGCAACACCGCTATGCGGATCGTTACATTATAATAATAGCATTTTTCTATGAGAAAAGTCAAGTCTCAAAAACAAAATCTGTTATATAGACAAATGCGCCAATCCAGGCAGAATAAATTTGTTGATATCTAACAAAAATCATTCCGAGCAGTCGTCAGGCAGTTTTTTTCTGTTTTTTTGCGCATAGTTTTTTGGTGAGCAGCCGAAATGCTTTTTGAACACCCGCGAAAAATACAGCGGCTCCGCGTATCCGCAGACATAGGCTATCTGAGAGACGTTCTGCTCGGTGTTCTGCTCGGAGCACAGCAGCTTCTCCGCCATCTGCATACGCAGTCCTGTAAGGTAGGCGTGGGGGGTCATTCCCATTTCGCTTTTGAACAGCTTGCGAAGATAATCATAGCTGAACGGGATCGTGCGCAGGAATTCGTCAAGCTCATAATCGCAGTTGGTGAAATTCTGCATTATGTCTGTCCTGATGGCGTTTATCACATTGCGCAGAGGGCGCGCGTTGCGGAACGCGACAACATAGTTCACTATAAGGTTGCCGAATGCCGCAATGATAAGCTCCTTGTTCTCCGTCTGACTGCCAAAGAAAAAGAACGCGTCGTTGAACGCCGTCAGAATATGGCGTTCGTTGTCGTCGGATATCAGAAGCGGCGTATTAACTCCGATCATGGCGTCGGCTATATTGATGTGTATATTGGTGAAGCCTTTGTCGGAGTTATTCATATGCTGTGTGTTCGGCGGAATGACAACAACATCTCCCGCAGAATATCTGACAGTGCGGTCGGAAAACTCAAACTCGCCTTCTCCGCTCGTACAGTACACAAGCTCCCAATCCTTGTGAGTGTGCCAATGCACTGAAAAAGTTATAAGATTTTTGCCGGCATAGGTGATGTTGTTCACAGACAGCCTCCTTTGAAAATGTAAAAAGATTTTCACATGAAATAACGGTAATGTGCCAAAATAACGCGGAATCTTTTTGTATATAATTAACAATTTTCGCAAAAATGAGTTGATTTATCCGCCGCTATATGTTATACTTGAAACAACGAGAATGTCCGCGGGGATCATTCAGCGCGGTTATTTCGTTTTGAAATAGCTGAGGAGAGTGTTCTTTTCCGTTTCGCTGAGCACGCGGCTCCAAGGAACGCGGCTCTCGGGCTTGCCGGGATATTCCGCGAAACGCGCGGTCTTGTCACGTTCGGTGTCACTCCACTTGTTGAAGCCCTCGGGGGCAATGTGCCTGCCGTATTCACAGTCGATGAACGAGCATTTGCCATAGTCGCGCCAGGGTCTCGCAAGGTGAACGCAGCCATCCGCCACATGTTCGTCACAGAAAATGCGGCAGCGGTCAAACACAAATCCGATCTCCTGATCAAGCGAGTGAGACGGTGCGGCAACATATCCGTGACCGCGCATTTCATACAGCGATTTGATATCGCAGCTTTCAAACAGCGTATCGCCGCAGCCAAAGATGAAATCGACGGTACCCGCGATATAGCAGTTTCTGAAGATCTGGCGCTGGTATTCGCCGGTGCGGAGCCCGTCTTTCAGAAATCCTTCGTATCTGTCGATGAGATCGGGCGGCAGCGGTCCGCAGAAGATCGTATCCTGAGTGGATATGAAGCGGCAGTTCTCGGCGAGAAATTCATCTGCATAGACGGTGAGGGCGACCTCCTGACCTTTGGTCTCGGGTGTGAGCGCGTCGTTTTCAACGGTGAGATCCTTCAAAGTCACGCGCGGCGCAAGCACCGCCATGGTGTAAGTGCGGAACGTTACATATTCCAATCCGTTTTCATCGATCTTTTTGGCATAGTCGTCATAAACGATCACGGTTTCTTCGGCGCTTTCTCCGACAAGCTCTATGTCGGGTACGGTGATCTCGATCTTCTCGCGGTAAACTCCCTTGGCAAGAAAAATTCTTGTTCCGGGGCGGACGGTTTTGAGGATCTGCGAGAGCTTGTCCTCGGGCGTGATGTGCAATTCGGTCATTTTGTTCTTCCTTTCCGGTTTTTGACTTTACGGTTTGTGCCATATTTGATTATATATGGTATTGATGATTTTTTCAATAACAATTGAAGAGATTTGTTAAAAATCAACAATAATTGATCGTACCGGGGCAGAAATTTGTTTAATTTTATTGCACAGAAATTGCCGAAATAATGTGCCGATGTCCGAAATGTGCATAAAATGTCTGAAAAAGGGCTTGTACATTTCCGGAAAAATATTATAAAATAAAATGAAGTAGCCGGTAAATTTTGCGCTTCCTTGATTTTTGAGCGCCAAGCCGAATATATTTAAGAAAACGAAAAGGGTTTGTTCAATGGACCTGTCATTTAAACAATACAGAACTATCGATATCACGATCATGGCTATCTTACTCGCGATATCGGAAGCGATAGCTACGATTGCCGCGGCAAAGTGGTTTCCGAATCAGCTGTTCAGTGTTTCGACCACGCTGGCGGTCGTGTGTATCGTGATGATGCGCTGGAGCGGTTACGCAGTGGTTCACGCAGTCGTAGGCGCGTGTGTATATTGTTTGATATTGGGCGCGCCGGCACCGCAATTCGCGATATATTGCGTGGGAAACTGCGGTATGATCATCGCGCTGGTTCTTTTTAAGATATTTGGCAAGGAAAAGGTGGCAAAAAAGCCCTTCCTCAGCGTACTGTTCGTGCTTGCTGCGTACTGCGGCGCGGAGCTCGGAAGATGGGCGATGAGTCTGATCATTCCTATAGAATCACAGGAAGCGACTGTGTCAAGCCCGGGAGCGGCGCTGCTGGCGTTTATCACGGGAGATTTCGTTTCACTGCTTTTCTCGCTGCTCGCGGTGCTGATCGCCCGCAAAATGGACGGTCTTTTTGAAGATCAGCATTCTTATCTGCTCCGGGTCAAGGAAGAGGAGCGCAAAGAGCGCGAGGCAAAAGAGAGAGAAGAGAATGAACAATATTATAACTTAAAGTGAAATTCATATATAGTTGAGAAATTCATTTTTAGGAGGTTACAAAGATGCAACTCAACGCAAGTGACTATCTGATTTTCGATAAGGATACCGGAACCTATATCGAAAATCCCGAACAGGCTGTTCGAGATGACGTCGAAAAGCATCATTGGCTCAACGTTGGAAGGACGATCATCAAGGACTGGCGTTTGTACCTGATGCTGGTTCCTATGATCGCGGTATTCCTGTTGTGGCGCTACGCTCCGATGTATGAGCTGCTGGCGTGCTTCAAGATCGACGATCCTACCGGTGTAACTCCCGTTGCGGATCTGTCGTACCGCGGATTCACAAACTTTCAAACGCTGCTGCTTGGCGGCGACGCGCTCAGTATTTCATTCTGGCGTGCGTTCCGTAACACGTTCCTGCTGAGCTTCTACGGTCTGCTGTTTGGTTTCCCCATGCCGATCATTGTAGCGCTGTTTTTCAACGAGATTCGTTCCAACATCGCCCGCAGTATTTACCAGGTAATTACATACCTGCCTAAATTTATATCGACGGTTGTAATGACTTCGCTGATAATCATGCTGGTTGCACCGTGGGATCCGACTACTCAAAAGGAAGCGGGTATAGTTTCACAGTTTCTGAACCAGCTGGGATTGATAAGCGATGAAGCTATGAAAAACGGTCTGCTGCGAGATCCCACATTCTTCAGAGCGATCTACCAGATAAGCGGTATCTGGGAGGGCGCGGGCTATGACAGTATCGTATTCTTTGCGGCTATCATAGCTATTTCTCCTACGAGTTATGAGGCGGCTCAGATTGATGGCGCGGGCAAGATGGCGCAGATGAAATATGTAGTTCTGCCGAGTATCCTCTCAACCATTGTTATCATGCTTATCACGAGAATAGGCTCGCTGTTGAGCGTAGGCTATGAAAAGGTATTGCTGCTGTATGACCAGGGTACAGATGTGATGTACACTACCGCGGATGTTGTGTCGACATTTGCACAGAGAAACGGTATTCTGGGCGGACTGCAGGGTCTTGCCTCCGCGGCGGAAATGATGAACAATGTTGTAGGAATGCTGCTGGTCATCGGCGCCAACACCATAGCGCGCAAGGCGTCGAACGTATCGCTCTATTGATTGAGGTTTAGTGTATGAAAAGAAAACTTGAAATTTCGGAGCTTATCTTTAAGATTATCAGCTACGTGCTGCTTACTGTGTTCGCGATCATGTGCCTTTATCCGTTCCTGTTCACGATATCCAGTTCGATAAGCGGCGAGCACGCAGTTGAATATAATGAGGTCGTTCTTCTTCCGAAGGAGGTTCAATTTGAAGCGTTCGGAAGTATGTTCAACGATAACTTGTTCTGGAATGCGTATTCCAACACCTTGTTTCTGACGTTCTACGGAACCATCTGGGAGATATTTCTCTCTATCCTCGGCGCGTACGCGCTGTCAAAAAAGCGCCTGATGTTCCGCAAGGGCTTCAACTTCTTCCTTGTATTCACGATGTGGTTCAGCGCAGGTATGGTACCGCAGTATCTGAACTACCTCGCAACGCAGAAGGTCTTCAACAGCATCGGAATCACGGATGACAAATGGTTGGTAGTTCTCGCGATGGGTATGCACGCTATGAATATCATATTGCTGCGTAACTCCTTTGAGGGTGTTCCGTCCGAGATCGAAGAAGCTGCCATCGTTGACGGCGCTACGGAAATGCAGGTATTGTGGCGCGTTTACATTCCTATGAGTAAATCGATAATCGCAACGGTATCGCTGTTCTTCGCGATCTCGCGCTGGAACGGATACTACTGGGCAAAGCAGATGATCTCAAACACATATGAGAAGCCTTTGATGGTATACATTCGTGAAAAGCTTGATGAACTGAGCGATACCGATAAAATGTCGGGCTGGGACGAAATTTATTCTCCCAAGTCGGTCATCTACGCACTTATCGTCTGCTCGATCATACCCATTCTTGTCATTTATCCCTTTATCCAAAGATATTTCGCAAAGGGCACCAATGTCGGCGGTGTAAAGGAATAATGAGCCCCATGGCTGTCAACCGTGAAATACGGTTGATATATATTGAGAGGCTGACAATATAGCCTCATGAACAATCCTAAAGGAGGAACAAAATGAAAAAAACAAAACTTGCTGCTTCACTGATCGCAGTATCTTTGGCAGCAACAACTCTTCTGACAGGCTGTAACGGCGGCAGCGAAAGCGGCTCTTCCGACAGCAACACTCCGAGCGGAAGCAACACCCCCAGCGGCAGTGGTAATGACAGCAGCACTCCCAGCAACTCTGACAGCGGTTCTAATTCCACTCCCTCACCTTCTACTGCAACGAACCTTCCGTTCAATCTTAAGTATGCTGACGGCACCACGATCCGTATTGCAGCGGGTTACAGCGGCGCTAATACAGGTATAACCTTTGATGCGGGTACAGCGGGAGACGGCCTTAAGCTTTCGGATGGCGTAACCTACAACACGGGTGACCTCAAGCCGACATGGAAGGCTCTCTCCGACACGCTGAAGGTTACTTTTGATAACCAGTATCAGGGCAACAGCACCAGCAACGAGTTCAAGTACTGGCAGGCTCAGCTTGACAAGATAGACATCATTGCAGGTACCGCAGCTCAGATCAGCGAAGCAGGCGTACAGGGAAGCATCGTAAACCTTGCCGATTATCTTGATGATATGCCCAACTTCAAGGCATATCTTGAGGCAAATCCCATTGTCCGCATGTCTATCACAAGCTATGACGCTAGCGGCAACCTTGGTGCCATCTACTTTGCTCCGTACTTCGACGGTGTAAACGATATCGAGCGTATGCCTCTGATGAGAACCGACTGGGTAAGAACGCTGCTCAACGGTGAAGGCGAATTCACTGCTGAAAAGTTTGGAAATACCTCTTCGACGATCGCTTATACTCCTTATATGCCCACTGAGGGTTCTGTAACCGTTGACGTTGTTAAGAAGGATGCGTCCGGTACCGAGTCGGTTACTAAGGACTACAGCAAGTATGGCAACATCATTCAGAAGATGAATGATGCAGGTTCCATGACCGGTGTTCAGGCTGTTAATATGCTTCGTAAGTATATTGATGAGACCTACAACGGCTATTATGGAAATGACCGTGCAGATCTGTTTATCGGTCAGAACGCTGCCTGGGACGCTGATGAGATGGTTGCTCTTCTCCGCTGCGTAGTATCCAACGCTCAGACACTCAACGGCACTGATTCCGTACAGGGCATGTTCTCTCGTGATGACGGTAACAACCAGCGCAGAGTTGACCTTTACAAGTTTGCGGGTATCCTCTTCGGCGCACGCGGTCTGGAATCCAGAAAGGATTTCCTGTATGTAGGCAACGATAAGGAGCTTCATGACGCACGTCAGGAGGCTGCTACCTATGAAGCGCTTGAGAAGATGAACCAGATGGCTAAGGAGGGCTTGATCTCCAAGAACTTCGTAGAAAATGTGAATCTCGAGTCTAAGACTTATGTTCACGACGACCTTGGCTTTATGAGCTATGACTACAACCAGACCCAGACCCTGTTCAATGAGCAGGAGGGTTATATGGATGAGGGCGAGGAGTACAGAGCAGTTCTCGTACCTGTTGCCAAGTGGTATGATGATGGTACTACTAACGCTAAGTATATGAGATTTACCGAGTCTTGGCGTTCTGTTAAGGATTCCGGCTGGGCTATCCCGAAGGCTACCGAGTCCAATAAGGATGTTCTGAATGCTTGCCTGCATCTGTTTGACTATGCGTTCAGCGCTGACGGTCAGATCCTTATGTCTTACGGTCCTGACACCTTCATCAGTGTTAAGAACGCAAGCGGCACAACTATCACCGAAAAGTACAATACCTTTAACTTTAACGGTAATGAAATGCCGATGATCTCCGATGGATGCCGCAAGGATCTTTGGGATCTTGGTAAGGGCAACTACACCAACTTCGCACGTTACTACCTCGGTTCTACTCTGCACTTTGTAAAGAGCCAGGCATTTGAGGTACAGTGCACGACTGATGTCGGAAGATATGGCGCACAGCTTCTTTCTAACGCTATAGGTTTCGGCGTTATCAAGCACCCTGAGCTTAGCACAACTGTATCCAATCCTTGGTACATCTCCGTTCCTACTACACTTCCTACCCCCAGTGAGGATATTGCTGCTATCAATAAGCTGACTGAGATCGGTTCCGCAGGTTACTTTAACACTGCGAAGGACGGTACCAGTATGCTGGCTGTTATGATCGCGAAGGGCTACGAGGCTGAGCATATGCCCGCGAAGACCGCAGCTGAGGTTGCGAATAAGGTCAAGAACGATTGGAGTGGCTCCACTTATCTCGACATCTATAAGGATGCTTGGGAGGATATCCTTAACTATTAAGGTTTATTCAATTTAGGCAAACTATCCCACTGCAGTGCCGCGTAAAGTTATAATGATTTTGCGCGGTATTGCGTAAACCAATGTTATGTATGTTATGAGGGGAGGGAGATCTCCTTCCCCTTCAACATAAAGGAAGGTCTTTATGTACAAGAAACAAATGACATTTCAACGAATAGTATGTCTGGCGCTGCTTGTTGCAGGTGCCCTTGTGTTTATCTATTCGCTCGGTCTTATGACCGGTATGTACAACGGCATTTATCTGACATACAGAAACGGCCCCAGAGATGGCTATCAGTTTGAGGGAACAGAACTCTATCTGGATATGCAGCCGTTTAATCAAAGTCTGACAATGGTCGGGATCGGCCTCATTCTTGTGAGTCTGTTCAACTTTGTTATGGGTACGAGCAGCCGCAGGAAATATTATATCGGCAATTATGTATCCATCGCCGTATCAACTGTTTGCAACGTTGGCGCAACATTCTGGGCGATGACGGCACTTCTTCAATACAAGCACGACTATCTGACAAAGATCCATTGGCCCGAATTCAGACCTGAGATAGGTGACGAGGGTACGTGGTGCTTTTTAAATCCCGAAACCAACGTTTGGGAGCCTTCAAGAATGTGGGAACTGATCACTAGCAGAGGCGGTGTTTGCTCTAATTCGACCTTCTGGTTTGATGTGAGCTATGTCGTTTTTGGTCTGCTTATCCTTTGCACCGTGCTGCTTATTGTAAATATGGTTTTGAAAATTATCGTGATGAATAGTGAGAAGCGTTTGATCGGAAGAAGAAAGGATGTAAGAGCATGACCTTAAATAATGATACCCTCATCAAAAAGGATCGTTTGCGCTACACCAAGAACAAACTTTCCGCCAATCTTACCTATCTTTCGATAGTGTTTAACACGCTTTATTTTGTCTGTTTATATAGCTCCGATATCAAAAGACAATATGTCGGCGAAAGCTACTATGTCTGGATGGTCGGAATATCGGTTCTTTACAATCTCGTTTTTATGCTTGCAGCTTTCCTTTGCTCCGAGGGTGTGAAGAGCTATAACATCAAACACGGTTTCGCTCTGATAATAGTAGGGGCGGCTCAGATCGCGCGTATTTTTATCTGGCCTATGGATCTTCACGCTAAGGAAGTGACAGGTCCGACCGGGACCGAACTCGTTATGCCGGATGGACAGTTCCTTCGCTGCGTGATCTATCTGGTTGGCTCGGCGGCATTGTGTGTGATCGCCGGTGTGATCGCCGTAATCAAGACTACAACGCTCAGAAGCTATGAAGCAGAGCTGAAAAGAAGAGGTAGCAAGCCATGAGTGATCTTAAATTACAGCATCTTGATAAAATTTATGACAACAAGGTTCAAGCTGTATTTGACTTCAACCTTGATATTAGGGATGGTGAATTTATCGTTCTTGTCGGTCCTTCCGGCTGTGGAAAGTCCACCACACTGCGTATGGTTGCGGGATTGGAGGATATTTCTGCCGGCAATCTGATCATCGATGGCAGGGATGTTACAAAGATGCCGCCTAAGGATCGCGATATTGCGATGGTTTTCCAGAACTACGCTCTGTATGGTCATATGACCATTTACGAGAATATGGCTTTTTCACTTACTCTTCGTAAGGAAAATAAAAACGAAATTCACCAGAAGGTTTTGTCGGCAGCTGAGATACTCGGTCTTACCGATCAGCTCAACAAGAAGCCGAATCAGCTTTCCGGCGGTCAAAGACAAAGAGTTGCAATGGGACGTGCGATCGTTCGTACTCCTAAGGTATTCTTGTTCGACGAGCCGCTTTCAAACCTTGACGCTAAGCTGCGCGGAGCTACGCGCCGTGAGATACTTCTGCTTCACAAGCGTCTCAGAGCGACTATGATCTACGTAACGCATGACCAGACAGAGGCTTTGACTCTTGCGGACAGGATCGTATGTATGTCTATGGGACACGTTCAGCAGGTCGGAACACCGCTTGAGCTGTATGATACGCCTGCGAATCTCTTCGTAGCGTCCTTTATCGGACTGCCTCCGATGAATATGTTTGAGGTGGAGATCAAGAACGGTCAGGCGATTTGCTCGGATTTCAGTGTTGATCTTACCGCTGACGAAAAGCAGATGCTTTCCCGCTATGAGGACAGAACCGTTGTTCTCGGTGTTCGTCCCGAGAATAT
>JAIEDJ010000076.1:0-16219 GCA_029068025.1 Oscillospiraceae bacterium
GCGCTTGTGCTCGGGTTTGGCACGCAGCTCTTGGCTTAAAACAACTTTTTCTAGGATTTCAAAGGGCGAAGGTCTGTCGGTCAACCCCTCCGTTACTTCGTGACACCTCCCCGCCGGGGAGTCATCCGCAATTCTCTTCCCCTCTCCCCGAGGGGGTACTACAAGCAGAACGGGCAGTAAATATACTGCCCGTTATATTTTTTAGCGTTTGATCGACGCTTCGATCTCCTGATCAACAGCGTTCCAGAAATCGTAGATCTTTTGTCTTTCCGCCTCGTGATCTCCCGAACAGAAGCTCGGAACATTGCTCTGACGGTAGTATCCTATATCTATGGAGGTGCAGGAGCTTGACGCCAGCAATCCGGTCGCGGTGCAATACTGAAGCTCGAGGACTGTGGGATCGGATACGAAGCGCTTCGTCTGGCTTGTGTCCTGAATGTCCTTCATAACGTCGTGCCAGATCTGCGAATGCCATTTCTTTCCGTTTCTGCCGTCGATCTCTGTTCCGTCATCGCTGCCCATCCAGACAACTCCGACATAATCGGGCGTAAGTCCGACAAACAGAAGATTCTTTCTGTCGTTGGAGGTACCCGTCTTGCCGATGACCTCAACATTGGGGAGCTTTGCGTAGGGGCCGAGGTTGGATGTGCCCGGAGCGGTGACAACGGTGAGCAGCATGCGGTTGAGCACCCACGCGGTGTCGGTGTCTATCGCCTGGTTGCCGTAGTAATCCTGCTCGAGGATAACATTGTTTTTACTGTCAAGAACGCGGCTGTACAGCTTAGGCTCGTAGTGAACGCCGCCGTTGCCGAATACCTGATAAGCCGCCGCAAGCTCGGTCATTCTTACACCGTTGGAGAGCGCGCCGAGCGTCATCGGAGCTATCTGGATGTCATTATCGGGATCGAGAGTCGATATGCCGAGGTTCTGGGTCAGGTGATTGTACAGCACCTGTGGGGTAAGCTGTGTTGTAATTCTGACGGGAACGGTATTCCTCGAATAACGTACTGCATCCCATACTCTGAGCAGATCGCCCGACTGAGTGCCTACGCCGCCATAGTTATCGGGCCAGGGTCTGGTCTGATGGGGTACGGGAATGCCCTTATCGGGGATCATCGTGGAATATGTGATAAAATTGCTTTGAATACCTACCGAATACGGCGAGATAGGCTTCATCGTCGAACCGGGAGCGCGTGTCGCGACGGACGCGCGGTTGAAGCAGTTGTCACCCGGTTTTTCTCCGAGACCGCCGACCAGCGCAACGACTGTGCCGGTGTAGTCCAGAATAACGAACGACGACTGAATGAGCGACTCCGATTTTTCATTCTTGTCATACGAAGTTACGACGGTGTATGGATTACGGTACTTTTCCTCAAGGATAGCCTGCTTTTCCATATCCATATTGGTATAGATCTTGAAGCCGCCGTTGTAGATATCTTCGCTGGCAGAGGTGATGGAAATGCCTCTGAGATCGGCGTAATCTTCAATGACCTGGCGGATCGCCGCGTCGGTGTACCAGTTCTGGGATACCTCGTAGGTGCCCTCGTTCCACTTGTACGCTTCATACGGGAGCTTATCATCATTGGGATCATCGCCGGGATCCTCGGGATCTTCTGTGGGTATGGATCGCGGGTCGATGTAGCCGAAAGCGTCGCCGTACACTATGGGGACGAACTTTACCTGTTCGACCTTTGCGTCCTCGTATTCCTTAAGGCTGATATAGCCCTGCTCATACATCGCGTACAGCGCGACAAGCTGGCTGTCCTTACAGGACTGGAGATTGCCGTTGGGGCGGTTTATGTCCGGGCTTTTGATGATACCCGCGAGAATGGCAGCCTCGGCGATATCGACCTCGGAAGCGCTTTTCCCGAAATATGCCTGGCATGCTGCCTCAACGCCGTAGATCATCTTTCCGAACCATATCTTATTGAGATAGCTTTCGAGAATATCCTCCTTGGTGTAGTGCTCCTCAAGCGACAGGGCACGGAATATCTCACGCAGCTTGCGCTCCCAGGTGCGTTCGTCGTCCTCGGTGAGGTTCTTCACTAATTGCTGTGTGATCGTGGAACCGCCTTCGCCTGCTCTGGAGGTCTTGAGCGCGTCCTGAACCAAAGCGAACACGGTTCTGCGCCAGTCTACGCCCTTATGTTCCCAGAAGCGCTGATCCTCCTTGGCTACAACGGCGTTGATAATGTTCTTGGAGATGTCCTCATAATTCACCCACACGCGGTTTTGCTCGCGTGCAAGGCGTTTAAGCTCGACCTCCTGTCCGTCCGCGTCATAGGCGTACACCATTGAAGTGAACTTGGTCTCATATTCCTTGAGATTGATACCCAGGCTTTGGTTTTTGGCGAAGTCGAGAATATACACGACAACGACTGTTGCGACGATACAAAGCATTATTACCAGAATAAGCAGCATGGACGAAATGGTAGTTCCGACAACGGTCAGCGCGTGACCGATGTTGCGCCAGACCTTCTCGTTTTTGCGCTTATTGGTATTTTTTGGCTTATCGTCTTTGATCTTGATGTAACGAGCTTTTTTGTTCATAATAAGTCACCTAAATTTAAAAGAAATCCAAAGTTTCTGATTTAAAAACAGATTTTAAATGTTTCATGAGTATGTTGATCGATGACATAAAACCGCGCAGCGGTTTATACATATTTTATTATAACACAAATTTAAGCGCCGTAGGCGCGACGGTGCGGCAGCGCCGGATTTTGCGAAGCAAAATCAATTTGATGTTTCAAGAAAATTGCCGCTCGGCGGAGCCGAGGGCGCCGTCAGGCGCTTAGAAACTGCATCAGCGGTTTCCGGCAATTTTATTATAACACATATCAGCGCAAATGTTAAGTACTTTTTTTATTTTTTATAGTGAAAATACTGTAAAATTGTTGAATTTTGACAATTTTTCCTTGAAATAGCTCCGCGGATATTGTATAATTAATTATGGGCGGCTGTATCTGCGCCGCTGATATTTTTTGTTATCGGGAGAAATGATCATGTTTCCTTTGGAGAAAAACGCCGAATTTACCACCGTACTGTTCGACATGGACGGCACGCTCTCGGATTCGTTCCCGGGCGTGTCGGGCGGGATACTGTATGCGCTGGAAAAGCTTGGATATGAGTGTCCGCCGCGAGAGAGCCTGAAGGACTTTATGGGTCCTCCGCTGCTTGATCAGTTTATGCGCCGTTTCAAAATGGACGAGGATACGGCTGCCGAAGCTGTGCGGCTGTATCGGGAGTATTATCCTGTCAAGGGGATAAACGAGCAGTCGCCGATGGAGGGCGCGGAGGAGACCGTTAGGTCACTTAAGGAGCGGGGAATGACCGTTTGTGTCGCCACCTCAAAGCCGCTGAAGTACACCGAGATAATTCTCAGAAACTTCGGGATAGAGAAGTATTTTGACGTGGTGGTAGGCGCGACCTTTGACGGCACGCTTTCCGGGAAGCCCGATATTATTGCGGAGGTGCTGAAAAGAACCGGCGCGGCTCCGGAGGAGTGTTTGATGGTGGGGGATCGCTGCTTTGATGTTGAGGGAGCGCACGCGTGCGGGGTGCGCTGCGCGGGAGTGCTGTGCGGGTACGGCTCTCTTAAAGAGTTCGACAGCTGCGGCGCGGACTATATTCTCAACGGGCTGACGGACGTGCTGAAAATAGCCGGATAGTCGGCGGCAGGGGACCGGATCACAAAACAGCTTTATTGAAGCTCGATCTCAAACGAATAGTCGTTCCGGATCGATCTCAAGTGCTCCTGCTGCTCGGGGGTGAAGTCGGACAGCCCCATAACAAGGCGGTATTTCCACTTGAATTTCTCAATACAAGAGTAATCTTCCATATAAACATTGGAGAAGAAGATCCTGTTTGTTGTATCGACCTTAATACGCAGTTTTCTGCCGCACAAAAAAACCATTTCGTAAAATGGATGCGTATTGTCATAATCGACCGGCGCCGCATTGCAGAAATCAATACAGTCGGAAACGAAACTCTCCTGATCTCCGTTATATCCAAAATAAACGGTGCGTTTACCTCTTGAATCATTATCGTTAGCGTTCCTGACAGTGAATAAGCCGTCAAAATCAGCCAATACGCTGGAAAAATCTTCTTTCGTATGTTGGAGTGCTTGTCGGTCGCCGTTCACATTACCTATAACTATGAAACATACCGTTCCGAATAATATAAACAATACGCCAATACAAACAACAGCAAATATTTTCGCTATACCGGACATAACCGTACCGGCTTTCGCACCGACATTTTTCATGTAAAACACATCCTATCCAGTTCGTAACAGAACGTTCTTCTAAATAATTCCGAGCTTTTGGTAATATGCCAGCACAAGCTCCGTCATTCTGTTGTAGCTAAGTGAGCCTTCCGGAACTCCCTGAATGGTGATGAACGTGTCATTCACCTCGCCGGATACCTCGCTTATCTCACCCTTGTGATCGTCTATGTACTCGTTCATTCCGAGAAAATCCAGCCTCATACCATTGGTGCAGTACTGCTGCGCCTTGCCCCACAGATCCGGGTCTGCGGCAAGCAGCTCGTTGGCGCAGAACTTATATGCTTCCATATATCCCGAGTATCGGAATTCCGGATATTCACTGTTGATACAGGACAGGAACGCAAGGAAATTGCACTCGTTTTCAAACGCTATTCCGCGCGAATGTGCGCTCTCGTGCGCGGCGGTGAACGGAATGGCATAGTCCGGCTGTGCGGTGTTGATGTTGCACTCCGCGAAAAACGGGAAGTACATCCCGACTATTCCCGTGTACGACCACGCGCCCGAAAGCATAACGGGCTTCTGGCGGAATATTGACGTTTTGAGAAATCCGTATTCCTCTGTTATCTTGTCGTAGCCGCTGCTTGTCCGCATAAGCTCCGTGTAAATGCTCTCGGAGAACTTATACAGCTCGTCGTCTGGCGTTTCAAGCTCCGCGCGTGCCGCGGCGGCTCCCTTGGCAAGCTCTACGCAGACGGCGTACAGCTGATCAACGTCCTTTTGAGAGGTGTCAAGATCCATATTTTTTTCGAGGGGGTAGCGGTAAAAGTTCGCGCCGTGGCATATCATATATATAAGGCAGGCGATGGAGAGCGTGCCGCAGAATATTTTGCCCGCGCCAAGCAGCGTTTTTTTGCGTGCTTTGCTTTTCCTGAGCTTTACTATCAGCAGAACGATCACGAAAATAAGCACGGGGAGTGCAAGCACCACCGCAAGCTCCGTCAATGAGATCGGTATCAGAGAGGTTATGAAGCCCAGCGGGTATGTGACGATCTTGAACAGTCCGCGCGAGCAGACGTATTCCGTAAATCCCGGGAAATACGGCAGCAGGAAGAACATCGCCGCAGCAAGTATCAGCGGGATGAATACCCAGAACCGTTTTAAAAATTTTTTCATTAAAATTCCCCTCTGTAAAATTTTTGACGGCTTTTTTGTTGAAAATGCCGAGTATTTTCTGTTGACATATTTATGAATTAATGGTAAAATATAAAATATAAAACAGATCGTATAAAAACGGTCTGAATATCTGTTTTGGTGATGTTAAGGCAACACCGCACAATTATTGTCGTTCGATTGCGCAGTCAGATTTTTCGTCAGATTGTACAATGAGGACGACGCCAGGCTGGCGCCTTGCTAGGACGAATTGTGCAAGATGACGGAAAATATGCAAGCAAGCGGACGGCAAAGGCGTTAGCCGCTAATTGTGCGGTGTTGCCTTAATACGAATCTTTATGAAAATGCAGTTTTTGCGGTCGGCTGCTGCAAATCAACAAATTGGCGGTTATCATAATGCGTATTCTTCAGGAATTTCCGGACTGGAGAGATCAGTATATCGTAGATGTTCAGACAGCGAAGGATGAGCTTGCGTGCAATAACTTTACCGTGAATAAAAAGAAGCTTGCTGCGGATATCTACTCGCTTCCGGCAAATCATCATCAGACATTTTTTGTAAGATTGGTTTATGAGGAGCCGATATACCGTATGTTTTTCGCAAAAGCCATTCAGCGGTCGGTGTGGTTTTCCGATCCGCTTTACGGGTATACCTTTGCGGAGGCGGAGCAGTTCAAGAACGATCCCAAGCGCAGAGGGCAGATACTGTGCGGTGTTAAGATCGTACCGAATCCCGCGGCTGAAAGACTGCTGGGAATGGTCGGCAGGATCTCACCGAGTCAGCCCGTAAGCGCGGTAAGACCGGATAAGGACTGCGATTTTACAGGTATCCGCGTTTATGACATGGGGAACGTCCTGAGCGAGTTTATTTATACGGACGCCTCGCTGCTCAGGCTCTCGGAGGACTGCGATGCCGGGGAAACGGTGGAGTATCTCAACCATCTGCATTTCAAGATCGAGGATATCATAGGCAAGGGCTATGATAATCCTGGATCTGCTAATTCATCGTCTGCCGGAACTTAGAGCATGTATTCATAGGATATTGCACACGTCTTTTCGGCAAATTTTGCCGCTGACTGCGTTGAATTTTCTTGACGGGCGACAGCCCGCCTGCGAAAATTCGCTAGGGTGAACGCAAAGCGTTCATTCGGTCATCGACAAAATTATGCTCGAAAATCCGTGCACAAATCCTATGAACACAAGCTCTTAGCTTGAAATTTCACAGTCATTACATTCGAGGACTATTGTGAACGGGCCGTCGTTCACAAGCTCCACACGCATTTCCGCGCCGAAGATGCCGCGCTCGACGATCGGCACCTCGCGCCCGCATAATTCACAGAAAAGCTCGTAGAGGCGCTGAGCCTCCGCGGGCTCTTTTGCTTTAAGGAAATTCGGGCGGTTGCCCTTGTGGCAATCCGCGTACAGCGTGAACTGCGAGATGATCAGCAGCTCCCCGCCGACATCCTTTAATGAGAGATTTGTCTTGCCCTCATCGTCGGCGAATATTCTCAGGTCGATCATTTTCCTTGAGAGCTTTTCGCAGTCGCGCTCCGTGTCATCGCTGCCTATCCCGAGCAGCACCAGAAAGCCGCCGCTGATCCTTCCGACAACGCTTCCGTCTACCGAAACGGCGGCGCTTTCAACTCTTTGTATTACCGCTCTCATTATCTGTGACGGCCTCCTCCTCCGCCGCTTCTGTGACCTCCGCCGCCGTGATGTCCTCCGCTGCTTGAGGACTGGATATGTACACTGGTGGTGTATTCGCGGACGAACTGATCTACCTGACGTATGGTGCGCGTGCGGCTTTTGTCAATGTAATGCGCCGCGCTGATCGGCGTTTTTTTCTTGTAACCGCTTTTGATCGAGTTCACTATTATAAGGCTCATCACCGTGCCGCCGATCAGCATAAACAATATCGTTGATCCGCTGATGTTGAACTTTCTCAGAAAGGCGCCGAGTCCTGTCCCGTAATTTGTAAGCGCCTCGCAGAAGTTGGAGCACGCGCCGTAGAAATCATCGTCGTCCCGATCCAACGCGGTGTATATGCGGTCAAATATTTTATTCCGCCTTTTGTCGAAAAGATCGTAGGCTCTGTCGCTGTAATATATCTGATCTGTATAATCCTTGTATAACGGATTATTGTGAGTGTTGAGCAGAAGCAGCGTTATCGAGTCGGAATACTCGCCGAATAAAGTATTGTGAAAATTCCGGATATATCTTGTGTCACTCATATGCTTTAAATCGGATGTTATTACTATCCCGATGTTGCATTTTATTTTGTCGGCGGTCTCCGACATAAGCTCCAGCAGCCGCGCTTCTTCCGATTCGGTAAGGCAGCCGTCCTTTGAATCGTGGAAGTCCGCGTCCAGAAGAGCGACATTGTATATGCTGCGGTGAGTTTTTGTGTCCCCAAAGATCTCCGACAGGCTTGACGCTTGAGTATTCAGCGACAGAAGCGGCGCTGCAAACAGCGTAAGAATAAGCGCGAAAGCTGCCGTAAGGGATATGATTTTTGATTTAACCAAGGCAGCAACCTCCTATCAGCAAAATGACAAGCGCCGTGGCGAAAAATATCCCTGTGCCCAGCAGAAAGCATTTCAGCTTGCTGACGGGCAGCTCCCCGAACATCGTTCCGGTTTGTCCGTTCATCGCGAAGGAGTAATCTTTGCCCTTATATTTATAATTAAAGAACCATACGGGCAGCAGCGCGTATATGATCTGCTGCTGGCGGTATGTAACCTGAACTCGTACCGACTCGAGCGACGTATATACCGACGTAAGGCGGCGCAGCTCGTCCTCTGCCGCCTTACGGATGCGCTCATCAATGCGCGGCGCTGCCTGCTGCTTATCTACGTCATATTTTTCGGCGGCGCAGCCCGACAGATAAGACATCGAGAACGGCTTAAGCCCCTTGTAGTCAAACGGCTCTATGCTTTCCATAAGGCTGTCGTCGATACGCTTGGAGCCGTCGCACGGAACGCGTATAAACGCGAATTCAACGTCGCGTTCCACATTATACAGCTTGGTGTGCGTGTAGCGCGTGTTTCCGGTAGTCCAGGTTCTGACGATCTTTCCCGTAGCGCCGAGATACGCGTCGGTAAGCCCGCTCTTGAGCCAATACGGCACATACAGCGCGGACATAGAATGTATCTTTACCTCGTTTCTGAACCCGCGCGGCAGCAGGAACTTTCCCTTGAGATACTCCCGGAATTTCTGCTCGGCGGTATCCTTTGTCGTGGAGAACGGAATGATCAGCGTGGGCTTGTATTCTCCCGACAGCCGTCCCGAGAGAATTACGGGCGTGTGGCAGAAGTGACATCTTGTGGACGCTGTGAGCGTATCGCAGATAACTCCCGCGCCGCAGTTCGGACACGAATACAGCGCGCTCTGACCCGTGAACTCCTCGGTGAGCCGCTGTTCCTCGTCAAGCTCCGGTTCGTCAGTGCTAAGATCCGTCGACTCGTTATCCTTGAATATGCCGCGCACCTCGCTGTCCGTGAACGTGCTGTCACAGAAGAAGCACTTGAACTTCCCAAGCTCGTTGTCATACTCCAATGCCGCCGCGCAATTCGGGCAGCGGTACACTATAGTCTGAACGTCCATATTAACTCCTTATTTAAATTTGCAATTTGCGAACCGGCGAGCAAAGCTCGCCTAGCCAAGCGCCCCGGCACGCTGTGCTCCGCGCCTTTGGCGCTCCGCCCATCGCGCCGCGCCGCTTGCTTTCGCAAATTGCCTGCGTCGATCAAATGTTGTTCTTGGCTTGGGCGCTTTGCTGCGCGTTTATTGCGCTGCCCTTGGCATAGGCGCCTTTGCCGCGTGATTAAAATGTTGATCTTGTCGAAAACGATTATGTTGCGTATATATTGCGTTTATCTTGGCGATGGCGCTACCTTACAATAATTTCTCCGAGCACCTTGCCTATGCTGTCGCTTATTACCAGCTCGGCGTTTTTATCCGCGTTGGTGGGGGACTTGTTTATCACTACCAGATGTTTTCCGTTGAAATAATTCACAAATCCCGCCGCGGGATACACTACAAGCGACGTGCCGCCTATGATCAGCGTATCCGCCGCCATTATCTCGTTTACCGCGCCGTCGATATCGTCGCCGTTAAGGCTTTCTTCATAAAGCACCACGTCGGGCTTTACGACCCCGCCGCACTTTTCGCACTTCGGTATGCCTTCCGCTTTCACTATGTAATCGAGCGGGTAGAACCCTCCGCATTTGCGGCAATAATTCCTCATTACGCTGCCGTGAAGCTCAATTACCTTCTTGCTGCCTGCCGCCTGATGTAATCCGTCTATATTCTGCGTGATGACCGCCGAAAGCTTTCCCGCCTGCTCCAGCTCAGCCAACTTTAAATGCGCGGCGTTCGGCTTCGCTTCCGAGAAGATCATTCTGTCCTTGTAGAACTCGTAAAATTCCTCGGTGCGGTTATCGAAGAACGTCCTTGAAACGATCTGCTCGGGCGGATACTTGTACTTCTGATTGTACAGCCCGTCCTGACTTCTGAAATCCGGGATACCGCTCTCGGTCGACACTCCCGCGCCGCCGAAGAACACGATCCGTTTGCTGTCGTCAATAATTTCCTGTAAATTCATCTTAGCTCCTTATTTTAAAAAATTTCAAAATTCTCAATTGACTGTTCTATCGTTCGTTGATCTTGGCGTAAGCATCCTGACTGCGTGCTTATAACATTGTTCTTGGCTTAGCGTGTCTTTGCTGCACCATTATTCCGCTGACAAAGGGCAAAAACGCTCCCATCTAAAAACAATCCGATTTTCCGCCGAAGGCGGCACCTCAACCAGCAACTAACAACTATCCACCAGCAACTAATTCATCATCGCTCCGTCGGAGATCCGCACCAGACGCTTGGCTTTTTTTGCGGTATCCTCGTTGTGGGTGATCATTATCACGGTCTTTCCGCTGCTGTTCAGCTCCGAGAGAATGTCAAGTATCTCCGCGCCCGAACGGCTGTCCAGATTTCCGCACGGCTCATCGGCGAGGATTATCTGCGGATCGGCGGCGATCGCTCTCGCTATCGCGACTCTTTGCTGCTGACCTCCGGAAAGCTCCGACGGTCTGTGTAAAGCTCTGTCCGATAATCCGACGCTTTCAAGCGCTTTCAGCGCGGTCTCGCTGCGTCTGTTTTTGGACACTCTTCTGTACAGCAGCGGCAGCTCAACATTCTCAAGCGCGGTAAGCCCCGGGATAAGATTAAAGCTCTGGAAAATAAATCCGATCTTGCGGCTGCGTATGTCCGACAGAATTTTATCCGGCAGCGAGCACACGTCCTCGCCGTCCAGATAATAGCTCCCCGAAGTGGGCGCGTCAAGACAGCCGAGAATGTTCATCAAAGTGGACTTTCCCGATCCCGACGTTCCGACTACCGTGACGTATTCGCCGTCCTCAATATCCAGCGAAACGCCGTTGAGCGCGCGGACTGTCTGACCGCCGACATTGTAGAACTTGCACAGATCGCGTATACATATTGACATTTTTGAATATCCCCCAATAACAGAATATATGCTGTTATTTTGGCGGATTTGACGTGATTTTATGCGCGGCTCATTTAAGAACCGAGCGAGTCGATGATATCGGCAATATAAGCATATTCGCCGAACTCGCCGATAAGACGGCTGCGGCATTTTGCGACAAAATCATTGCGCCAATCGGGATTATCGCGCATTGCCTGCTTTGCTCCCCACAGGTGCGTAAAGTCGCTCTGCGGACGGAAAAGCTCGTCCTTGTTCAGCAGCGTTTTCACGGGTGTGGACGTGTAGTCTGCGCACATGGCAACAAGTCGCTGCTCCGCGAATACCATATATTTCAGAAAATCGCCGCAGCGTTCTGCCGACCGCATAAAAGCTATTGCCTGAGATGTGTAGAATTCCTTGAAGTCGTTGTCGGGAATGTATAAAAACGCGGTGTTCAGCGGAAGCACGTCCTCGCTGAAGTCGGGTATAATGTGTCCTTTTGTGCGGAAAAACGACAGCGGCGGATAGATCCCGTCGGAGATGTCCTCGCGGTGCGCGGCAATTATTTCACTGCCAAACTCCAGCGGCTTCCAGACGATGAAATCCGTGTCGATCATTACCACGGGTGCGTTTACGGAGCGCAGGGCGAGCAGCTTTCCGCCTGCCCAGAACATCAATGGATCTATACCCTCAAGGTCGTCCGCGACGCATACACTGATATCATCCCAGATGTCGGAAATTCCGATCCTTTTGTAATAATCCGCGCAGACGCTGTCGGCGCAGAGCGTGATATTCCCGTTGAATTTCCTCCAGCAAAGCGCCGAGAGCACGGTGCAGTACAGATCGAAATCCTCAGCGGAGAATGTGGTCTTCCCCTTGGCGATGGCGGGCGCGGCGGAAGCGATGTGTATGGCGTTCATAGATCAATAGCCTTCTCTTTCGCCTTTTATTCTGAGGATAAGCAGCACCGTAAGACCGACCCCGACGACACATACCGCGATGCCGATGGCAAGCGGGATATGCTCATCGCCCTGCGGATGCCTTATATGAAGAACATACGGTATGATATGGTGTGTGACATCCGGCTCTGAGATGTAGTCGACCAGCGGGCGTTCGCCCAGAAGAGTCGTGTCCTTCATAAAGACTGTTTTCACTTCATCAAAGTCTTTTTTCGGCATTCTTTCAGCCACACAGCGAACGTCCAGTGTAATGCCGCCGCTGACATATTCGCGCGGTGATACCACCCGCATCTGTTCTATAATCTCAAGGTCTTGTTCATCGCTCGCTTCCAGCATTATATACATATATGACGTTCCCAGCGGAAGGATGTAATAATGCTTTTCTATCGGTTCTCCGTATGGCACTCCGAACATCTTCGGCTGTGTCTTTTCGGTCTTGTATTCTTTCATCACCTGATAGATGCTGCCCTCAACGATGGTCCATGTGTGTACATTGCCGGAATTAATGTTATTGATATCTATTGGGACGGCGTTTTTTATTTTCATTTCCGAGGCGGCATAGTATATTATATATGCGCCGGCATATATCAGCAATCCGAGTAAGACAAATGCTATGATGCGTTTCATATCTGTACCTCGTCAGATGTTATGGATCCCGTAGCCGAAGCGGTCAAGCGGACAGCTCGCGAGAGTCTGAAGCATGATCAGATCGTATTCGTCGAGGAAGGCGGCGTTCGGGTCGGCGTGAAGGTTTATCGGAAATCCCATCGAGCCGAAGCTGCCGTATCCGAATGATCCGCGGTTTGCGAAAAGCATTTTCAGCAGTCTTTCAAGCCCGAAGCTCCCGAATGAGAAGCTGTTTGCCGAAAAGCTGCCGTAGCTGTACAGCAGGCGGAACAGCCACTCCCATTCCCACTGGTTTAAACTTCCGAATGAAAAGCTCCCGAATGAGAAGCTGTTTGCCGAAAAGCTGCCGTAACCGTACAGCAATCGGAACAGCCACTCCCACTGTCCGTAACTTCCGAATGAATAGCTGACCGATCCGAAGCGAGAATAGCCGGAGCTTTCCACGAACTCAAAAAAGCCTTGGAAGCTGCCGAATGAGGACAGCGCCGCGTAATTGTACGAACCAGCCGAGCCTATGGGATATGACGAAAGAAAAGCGTAAAGACTGCTGATGTTGGTATCCGGGGCTTCCGGAAGATCCGCCGCGGCGTTTGCGCTCCCACCGTTCAGTTCCTTGAACGGAGACGGCTTTGCGCCAAAGATCTCCGCTATCTTTTCATTCAGATGCTCATCGTCGGGGGAGAGCTTGGAGAGACGGGCAGCGTAACGCTTTCCGCCGTGCTCATTCAGCCACTCAATAAGTGTTCCCGCAAGGAGGTAGCCCCTCAGCGATGCTACGTCGAGGTTTCCGGAAATTTCCGCGGCAGTGAATATTTTCCGCTTGTTCAGCCACAGCGCACAGTCCATAAGCCGCCCCCTTCCGTTTGTTTTTTACAGTCTTGATTTAATTTTGCAGCTTCCGCACAGTGCAAGGCTGCGCTTTGCACTGCCGCGCTCCCTCACTCCGCTTTGCTGTGCTCGGCCGATGCTGCGGAAGCTGCTGTAACAATTAATTAAAGGTATGTGTATATATAATTATATCACAAATCAAAAAAGTTTTCAACATATTTTGATAAAAAATAAAAAAAATAGTACGTGGATATGCGCCGCGGCGGCGTTTTTCCTGACATGGCAGGAATATTATGTCATTAAACAACAATATTTTTAAAAATGCTTGACATTTAGTACAAGATATGGTATAATCAATACAAAGAAACTGTGCATAATTTATAATTTCAAATTAAGGAGGAATCTGAAATGGCTGAGGTTAAGGGCGCAAACGACAAGTGGGAATTCTACGAGGACAAGCGCGGTGAGTGGCGCTGGCGCAGAAAAGCGACCAACGGCAATATTGTAGGCTCGTCCTGCGAGGGCTACAAGGACAAGAAGGACTGCGAGGCAAATGCCGCAAGACACGGCTGGGCAGACTTCAAGGGCGAGGTCAAGGACTCCTGGAAAAAGGACAAGTGGGAGTTCTATGAGGACAAGCGCGGCGAATGGCGCTGGCGCAGAAAAGCCGTAAACGGCGAGATCGTAGGTTCTTCCACCGAGGGCTACAACAAGAAGACCGACTGTGAGGAGAACGCGAAGCGCAACGGCTGGAACGGCAAATAATATTTGGTAACCTATGACCGCCGCCCTTTTGGGCGGCGGTCTTGTTTTATGTCAATCGATCTCCTTCAGTGTTTTGTAAATGCTCTGCATATGAACGTCGATCTTGGCTATGGCTTCGGCGCAGTCCTTGAGCTGACCGGCAAGCTCGGCGGAGACCTCGGTGTCGGTCTTGTACTTAAGCTCGTGCTCAAGGCTTGCCCAGAAGTCCATAGCAATGGTGCGGATCTGTACCTCGACGTTCACCAGCTCCTTTTTCTCGGAAAGGTAAACGGGAGTTTCGATCACGAGATGGAGACTGCGGTAGCCGTTGGGCTTGGGATTTTTTATGTAGTCCTTGCGCTTGACGAGATGTACGTCGTCCTGGCCTGTCAGCAGATCAGCCACGGTGTATATATCGTCAATGTAATTGCACACCACACGCACTCCCGCGAAGTCCAGGATCTCGCTGCGCACGGTGTCTGTATTGATGGGAAGCCCCTTGCGCTGCATTTTCTCAAAAAGACTTTGCGGGGACTTCAATCTGTCCTCTATGTGGTGAATGGGATTGTAGGAATATTTGGCGCGGAATTCGCTGTCGAGTATCTCAAGCTTAGTCTTTACCTCGCGGATCGCGGATTCGTACAAATGCTCCAGCTCGATAAAGCGGAGCATCTGTTCCATCATCTGTTGCCCTCTGTCGCTTTCAAGTATCTGCTGAACGTTTGCCAGCGTTTCGGGTGGATTTTCTATTGTCTTTTTTATTTTGCTTATGTTCATAGTAATCCCTTCTATTTGTAATTAAACCGCATTTATATTATATCACAACAATATTATAAGCAGGTGAATGCTGTGTGAAA
Organism: Oscillospiraceae bacterium; assembly: GCA_029068025.1. Lineage (GTDB taxonomy): Bacteria > Bacillota > Clostridia > Oscillospirales > Ruminococcaceae > CAG-115. The sequence continues at coordinate 14,887 of JAIEDJ010000076.1, forward strand.
GTTTCAAGGCTGCCGAAATTATCGGCAGCCTACATTTACATTATTTTACATCGTCCTTCATTCCGTTGAGCAGTGCTTCGATATCTGCCTGGCTCATTTTGCCGCCTGAGGGCTTAGCTTCCTCAGCAGGAGCGGAAGGCTCTGACGGCGGAACGGCAACGGAATCGGCAAGCGTTTCCTGAACGGGTTCGGGTTCGGAGATGATCGGCTGCTGAACCGCTTCACTTGCTGCCGCAAGCATTTTCTCAATATCGTCCTGGCTCATCTTGCCGCCGGAGGGCTTGGGTTCCTCCGCAGGAGCGGCGGCTTCCTCGACTGCTTCAACGGCGGTCTCCGCTGCTTCGGTCACGGTATTTTCAACGGAAGCGGTTGCTGCCGCAAGCATTTTCTCGATGTCGTCCTGGCTCATCTTGCCGCCGGAGGGCTTGGGTTCCTCCGCGGGAGCGGCAACGGCTTCTTCAACTGTTTCAACAGCGGTCTCCGCAGCTTCGGTCACGGTATTTTCAACGGAAGCGGTCGCTGCCGCGAGCATTTTCTCGATGTCGTCCTGGCTCATCTTGCCGCCGGATGCGCCGGAAACCTCGGAATCCTCTTCGTCGTTATCGTTATCGTCGCTGCCGCCGAATGCTTCTTCAGCCTGCTCGGTAAGTCCGGATTTCATAAGCAGAGCTTCTATCTCGTCAGCGGACATGGTGTTGGATTCAATTTGGACGGGTGCCGCTTCGGCAGCAGTATTCGCTTCGGGAGCAGGCTGGGCCTCGGCTTCGCCGGCGCTTTCGGACATCTTTGCGGCAACATCTACCTTGTGCTGACCGAGTATCTCGTTTATATTGGCGTCGGACTGCGGTCCCGGAGCGTTCACGGCAGGCGGTTCGGAGATCTTTGACATGACCTTTTCCCAATCTGATCTCGCCTTATCGTAATCGCACTTGTCGCCGTCGAATTTCAGCCAGTAATCGTCATACGGCGTAACTCCGCGGGTCTTGCGGATAATGTCGTAAACATTGTATTTCTCAAGCCCGAGCAGGGCAAGCTCCGTTCCCGTGAACGGCGTTTTGTCCTGAAAAACACGGGTGGAGAAAAAATAATATATGTCGGCGATCGTCAGCGGTCTATGTATAGGGGTGATCATATTTTCCTTGTATTTGGTGATGATCCTGCAGCTGACTTTTTCATTGTTGACCACCTCATATTCCGCTATTTCATTATCTTCTTTCAGCAGAACATACTTTACGGACAACGGAAGATCAAATGAGCGGTTGTCAACAAGTCTGTATCGGTTTCCTTTGAGAACACTTCCCATAATACTCTCTCCTTACCGGATATATGAAAA
>JAIEDJ010000076.1:16229-16541 GCA_029068025.1 Oscillospiraceae bacterium
AAAATTAAGCCGAAGCAAATGCCCATCCCTTCTTAAAACGGGAAGCGGCGGCTTTACATCGAATTTATGACGCTAATAAATCGTCTAGTTGTATCGGCAGCGTTATATATTCTATTATAGCACATATTATTTACTAATTCAAGGGCAAAAGTGCCGCTATTTGAAAAAAATTTGATTTGACATTGTAACTTTCACAAAATAGAATTTGAGAATTTGTGAAAAATTCATAAAATTTTAAAAAATCGCATCTAAATTTATGGAGAGTGTTTACATATCGATTTTTTTGTGATATAATAAATTAAACGCCACTTT
>JAIEDJ010000077.1 GCA_029068025.1 Oscillospiraceae bacterium
GAGTATTACGGCCGAGATAAAATGCCGTGAGATCATTGAGGTTCTTGACAGATCAACGTTGTTCATCAACGAAAAAAATAAGGCTCCGCTTCGGTGTGAGTTCAACGGCGATTCGCTTACGATAAGCTGTTCGACTACACTGGGCAAGATAAATGATAAGATCAGCATCAAGTATAACGGGGAGCCAATTGAGATCGGCTTTAACGCAAAATTTCTGTTGGACGCTTTCAAGGCGGCAGATGGGGACACGGTGAAGATGATCCTCACCTCAAAGCCTGTTTCGCCTATCATAATAGTTCCGATGGAGGGCAGAGAATTTATGTTCTTGCTGCTTCCTATGCGTTTAAAATAATTTTACAAGGATGGAAATAAGTATGGAAGAAATCAAAATTTTAACACCCTCGATCAAGCTGGATCAGCTGGTGAAGTTTGCCGGATTATCCGAAACGGGAGCAAAAGCAAAGATACTGATTGATCTCGGCGAATTTAATGTAAACGGCGAATGCTGTATCAAGCGCGGTAAGAAGATCAAGCCGGGAGACGTTATCGAATTCAAAAACAAAAAGTATAAAGTGGTTTACGACGAGGAAGCGGCTGCTGCCGCTGAGGCTGAAAATACCGGGGAATAAGCTTTGTATATCACCGGTATTCGTATTCGGAATTTCAGAAATATTGCAGATGCGGAGCTTAGCTTTGACAAGGATCTGAATATTTTTGTCGGACGCAATGCTCAAGGAAAAACCAATATTTGTGAAGCAATATCGGTTTGTCTGGGTCAGAGCTTCCGAAAAGTCCGGTTTTCACAGTTTGTTCCGGCTGAGGATCCTAAAGCCGAGGTCGGGATCAAGTTGTATTTTTATGATGATATTTCGGATCGTGAAAATATGATCGACTGCACTGTGAATAAAACAGGCATTTCCGTAAAATACAACGGCATCAAAATGAAGGATGCCGCTGAGTTATACGGTGTGTTGAAATACGTGGTTTTTATACCTGAACATTTGAATCTTATCAAGGGTTCTCCGGATATCCGCCGTGATTATCTTGACGACGTTGCGTTGATGCAGACAAAAACTCATCTGAAAAAGCTCTCGCGTTACAACAAGGGTTTGAAGCAGCGTAATAATATTTTGTCGAATAACAACGGTGATGAAAGAACTGTCGGGGCGCTGCTCGCTCCGTGGAACGACGTGCTTGCGGCAGAGGGGATTAATGTCACCTTTGGACGGCTGAAGTATTTTTCATTTCTGAAAAAGTGTGCGGCCGCTCTTTATTCCGATCTGACCGGAGGATCTGAAAGCCTTGATATGAAATATATCAGCTCTGTTTTTAAAACCGAAGGTATTAATTTTGACGACGTTGACGTGTTGTATAAAACGTATGTCGCCAAGCTGGAAAAAAACCTCGGCGCGGAAATGAAGCTGCGGTATACATTATCGGGCATTCACCGCGACGATGTAAATTTTTATATCAACGGACTTGCCGCGCGTGATTTTGCGTCACAGGGGCAGCTCAGAAGCGCCGCGCTGGCACTTAAGCTGTCGGAAGCGGAAATTATACGCCGAAAGAACAAGACCGATCCTGTGATAATTCTCGACGATATTTTAAGTGAGTTGGACGGGACAAGGCGGGAGTATATCCTCAATCATATTGAAAAATCACAGGTGTTTATTACTTGCTGTAATATAAATGATCTGTCTTCTTTGAGTGGCGGCAAAGCGTGGCAGACGGAAAACGGGATTTTTACTGAAATAAAAATCAAATGATATAGGGATAACTGTTCTCTTTTTTATCAACCGGAATAAAGGCACTACTGCACAAAGATTGTGCTGTGTTGTCTTAAGTATATGTTTGATGAAATTTAACGGGGGTCTGGAATGTTTTTGCACTTGGGCGGTGATATTACCGTCAGAGCCGATGATGTGGTCGGAATATTTGATATAGAGGAATGCTCCGTCAGTCGAGTGACTGCGGAGTATCTTAATTCTTGTCAGAAAAACGGAATAGTGGAATATGTCTGCAAGGAAGAAATGCCCAAAAGCTTTATTGTATCCGTTGATAAAACTTATATTTCAAACGTTTCTCATAGTACTGTGATCCGCAGAGCAAAAAAGAATTGATTTTAATAAAACAGTATAATTTTAGTAAAAAAATACTTTAAGTACTTGAAATTTTTTCAATTTTGTGGTATACTATATATAATATAGGTGATTTAAGACAACGCTGTATGTTCAAGATGCGGCGGTTGCTTTGGCAGTACGGTTTTGTGCGGTGTTGCCTTAAGATTTACGGAGGACGCTATGGCAGAGGACGAGAAGGTTTTAAATGACAATTACGGTGCGGACGATATACAGACACTCAAGGGTCTTGAGCCTGTAAGAAAACGCCCCGGAATGTATATCGGTTCCACAGGTGAAAGCGGACTTCATCATCTTGTTTATGAGATCGTGGATAATGCCGTTGACGAGGCGCTGGCAGGATATTGTACAGAGATCGACGTTTCGATACTTCCGGGCGATATCATACGCGTTATAGACAACGGACGCGGTATTCCTACCGGTATAAACCGCGCGGAGGGAATATCCGCTACTACGTTGGTATTTACCGTGCTGCATGCGGGCGGTAAGTTCGGCGGAGGCGGATACAAGGTCTCGGGCGGTCTGCACGGCGTTGGTGCTTCCGTTGTAAACGCTCTTTCGGAATGGCTGGAGGTTGAAGTCCACGACGGAAAAAACATTCATTTTCAGCACTTTGACCGTGGAGAGTATTCCGAAGACATCAAAATAACGGGAAATACCGATCATACGGGAACTACCGTTACCTTCAAGCCCGACGGAGAGATCTTCCACACTACGGTGTTCAGCTATGAGACGCTGAATGAGCGTATGCGTGAGAAGGCATTTCTTAATGGCGGACTTAAAATCAATCTTCACGATCTGCGGGATGAGAACAATATAGTTGAAGAAACAATGCAGTATGAGGGCGGAATTTCGTCCTATATCGACTGGCTCAATAAAAAGCGCGGAGCGGAGGTTCTCCATCCGGATATCATCTATCTTAACGGCAAGGTGGACGATGTTCTTGTAGAGGTGGCGTTTCAGTATACGACAGATTTCAACAGCGAGGTGCTGAGGAGCTTTGCAAATGATATCCATACCGGCGAGGGGGGTATGCACGAGCAGGGTTTCAAGCGTGCTTTGAACAAGGTTGTAAACGACTACGCCAAGGCTCACAAGGAACAGCTTGAGAAAAACAAGGTCAAGAAAAAATCCGCCAAGAAGGGCGAGGACGAGAAGGAATTTACGGGGTATAGCGGAGAGGCTATCCGTGAAGCAATAAACGCCATTATTTCCGTAAAGCTGCCGGAATGTGAGTTTGAGGGACAGACCAAGGGAAAGCTCGGAAATCCTGAGGTACAGCCTGCTGTTTATAAAGTAGTTTCAGAGCAGCTGACCTATTACTTTGAGGAACACCCGGACACCGCTCAGATCGTCGTTACAAAGGCGGCTAACTCTCAGGCGGCGCGTGATGCGGCTAAGAAAGCGATGGAAGCAAAGCGCAAGTCTATTATGGACAGCAACGGGCTTCCCGGAAAGCTGGCGGACTGTTCGGACAGCGATTCCACTCACACGGAGATCTACATTGTCGAGGGAGACTCGGCGGGAGGTTCCGCAAAGGAAGGACGCGACAGACGATTCCAGGCAATTCTGTCTCTTTGGGGAAAAATGCTGAACGTCGAAAAGGCAAGAGCTGACAAGGTTTACAACAACGACAAATTGTTGCCGGTTGTTAAAGCGTTGGGTACCGGTATCGCGGAGGATTTCGACATTACAAAGCTGCGTTACGGGCGCGTTATTATCATGGCGGATGCCGATGTTGACGGTCTGCATATCCGCACGCTTATGCTGACATTTTTCTTCAGATTTATGCGTCCGCTGCTGGAGCAGGGTCATGTTTATATTGCACAGCCGCCGCTGTTTAAGGTATCGCGCGGCAAGCAGGTGAGGTATGCGTTCTCCGATGAGGAAAGGGACAAGTATATCGCGGAGCTGGGTGCGGACGGCGGAAAGACAGCTGTTCAGCGTTATAAAGGCTTGGGCGAGATGGATCCTATTCAGCTCTGGGAGACCACGATGAATCCGGAGACGCGGACAATGCTGCGTGTTTCTGTTGACGACGCGGCAAAGGCGGATGAGATTCTCACCATTCTGATGGGCGATAAGGTAGAGCCGCGCCGAGAGT
>JAIEDJ010000078.1 GCA_029068025.1 Oscillospiraceae bacterium
GGATCTGGCGTTTTTGGCTTTGCCCTGCCCTAATGGCAGGGCAATTTCGTGCTTCGCACGAAACCGCCAAAAGCCGCACGTTGATCAACACAAAATCGGGGATACATCGGCAAGTACATTATAGCATAACTATCTAAAAATGTCAATTTGCGCCGATATCATATAAAGGCTGCCCGTACATCACGGACAGCCTCTTTACATATTTATCGGTTTATTGAATTCCGGCGGCTCGTCAAGCTCCTGCCAGTTGTCGATCTTTCCGAAGTAGGTCGCCGCGCCGTCGTAACTATTTTGGTTTTGGGCGGCTTGCTCGAACGATTCGTAAAACTCATTCTTGACCTCGATAGTTTCCTCGGTCTCGACAACAAGCAGAAACGCGGTTTTCCCGGTAAGGTCAAGCTCGATTATGTATGCTGCGAGCGGCTTGGTATAGACCGGTTCCCTTTTTGTTTCGTCTGTGCCCGACATTCTGTAGCAGTGCTGACAATCGTCATTGTACGCGATGTTTTCGGCGGTGAGAACAGCTTTCCAATACCGCACGGGGCTCAGCTGCTCAAACTCGTCATACATTGTGAAGAATGTCTCAAGCCCTTTTTTCTCATCACCGCCGCAGGCTTTAAGTATAAGATTCCGCCACCCGGGTACGCTGCTGTAAGCGCCGACCTTGATCTTTGCAAACTCGTGGAAATACCAGAAATCAAGCGGAAACAGCGAATATGCAGGATCGTTTTTCGCGTGATTTTCAAAGCCCTCCGCTTCCCATTTGGCAAAGTTATAACCGTTGAGGAAAAAATGCAGAGCGGAAATGCTGTTTGCTCCGATATACATCGGTGTGCGGACGCGGATCCTTTGCACCAGATCGTGTATGTTCAATGATCCGCTTCCCTTCCCTCGATAAAGTAGCTTGCTTCCATATCGGCTACCGACAGCGCGAACGCCAGCGGATATTTTTCGAGAGCCGCGCCGATGGTGTTCTTGTCCTCGATTCCCGAGAAGCCCATATGCCAGCGGATAGCCATTGCTTCCTCGCGCGACAGCCGCATAAATCCGCTGACCATATACACGCTCTTTTCTCCGTGACCATAAGGAAGCGTATCGTTTATAGTGTAGTACGGCAGCTTTTCCCACTGACCCGTTTTTTCGTTCTTGGAGTTCCGATAAGACACCGTGTAAAAATTCACCTTGCACACATCGTGGAGCAGCGCGACTATCGCCGCCGTTTCACCGCTGACATTCAGCTTGTACTGCTCCTTTACCCGCTCGCGCTCAAGATACGCTGTAAGACATTCATAGACGTTCAGCGAGTGACGAAGAAGTCCGCCCTCATACGCGCCGTGATAGCGCGTGCTTGCGGGAGCCGTGAAAAAATCACTCTTCTCAAGGAACTCCAGCAGCTTATCCGCGCCCTCGCGCTTGATGTTTTCGGAATAGATCCGCAAAAACTTTTCCTTGTCTGTCATGTCAGTTCCCCCAGCCGGTAAAGTTTACCTGAGTTCTGTTAAAGCGGCGTTTATCAAGATCAAGCCGGTATTCATATTTGATGACCGTATACCCGCCCTTGCCGTTCTGAACGGTAACGTTCTGCGTCATAAGACCGCTGCCGCGCAATTCCGCAAACGAACCGAAGGGGGCTACCTCTTTTCCTTTTTCGTAGAACGATATCTCATCGATCTTGTCGTCAAACACCGCGAAATACCGCGCGTACTGCGGCACTGCCATTCCGCGCTGACGGAAGAAATCCAGCCGCAGCATATCGGGATAGGTTTCGTCGGAGAACTCCTCCTTATGCGACAGCAGCGTGAAGCCGTAGTTTTTGCCGACAGACGCGTTTTCCAGAATGAGAAAGCTGTCGTCGCGCGGAACGTTTATTCTGAGCGTATCGATAAGCGACCCCGCCTTATACAGATCAAGGCGGAAATCTCCGTAAAGCACGCCGTTGATATATGTCGTGTCTATCGACGACCCCGCGGCCTGGTTCGCGGACTTTACGCCCGACACCGTAACTGAGTAATACTGTCCCTGCGCAAATACGTTATCGACCGTGAACGTGATCCTGTCGCCCTCAACTCTTGCGCTTTGCTCCGCTTTCGGGATCACCTCCATCGCGGAATCCCCGTGACCTATCGTTGAGGTCGTCGGAGTGCCGCTGCTGTACGGCTTTGACGAAGATCCGGACGACGAGCTTGAGCTGCTTTCCGTAGAAGCGCTCGATGAGCTTTCGGAGCTGCTGCTTTCAGTATCGCCGGAACTTTCGCCCATGGAAATATCAACGGAAGTACTGTCCGAAACGTCGGTGCCTGACGTGCTCGAAGAGCTTGATGAACTTGATGAACTCGAAGAGCTTGTGGTTGTCGAATCGGAGCTGTCGGAGCTGTCCGGCAGCTCAAACTCACTGCCCGAATTATCGCAGCCGCTCAGCAGAGCAGTCATCATCAAAGACGCAAGTATGGCCGATAGCTGTTTCTTCATGTCGTCTCCTCTCCTTCGATACCCTCGCCTGTGAATCTGATATATCCTTCTTTATATGGCATAAACAGCGTGGAGCCGTTTTCGTCAAACGTCAAAATGGCAGGCTCTTCGCCGAACTGCTCCTTTGCCTTTTTGAAAAGCTCGTCCATGCGCGGGCTTTTCATCATAACGTTCGGCTTCTGCAAATTCATATGCTTGCTGCCCAGACCGTTAATATACTCCTTCGGGAGCCTTGCAACGGCGATGGTCTCCAGAAACGGATTGAGCGAATCCAGAAGCATTTCCTCAAACTCGCTCGGCTGAGTTACCGCCCCGCCGTCGTCAACCACCATTATCATAGGCACAAACTCCGAGCCTTTAAGCTCCGACACGGCAAGCGCGAATTCCTTTTTTACATCGTCATAGTGACGGACAGCCTCCGCCTTGATCCCGAGAGTTTTTTCAACGCGCTCCAGGATCTTCCCGCTGCACCTGTACTGATAATCCGCAAAGGACGGATAAAACGTAAAAAACGCGCGTTCGATATACTTTGACAGTCCCTGATAGTAATTCTCATCAAAAGGAACAAACAGATACGCTTCGTCCTGAAACTCCTCGCTGTTGTATTTCTCCGTTCCGAAATATTCCTCCGCGTACTTGTCAACGTCGGCGGGGAAGAAATATTCCGCGTCGTCTCTGTCCCAATTGTAATAATAATGAGTGAAGCCCGCGCCGAGAAAGCTCAGCTGAAACGGAGCAAGCTCTCCGTCAAAATAATCCGCGATAAACTCGCGCAGATCGGTCTGCTCTCCGCTGAGAACGCCCTCTACAATATCGGGGCAGTTTTCATAGAATTCGGGAGCGATCAGCTTGTGCTCGATACACCACCGCAGAAATATCGCGATATGGTTCGCGCCGTTTATCAGATCCAGCGGCAGCTTTTTATCCGTGATCTTTCCGCTGTGGTCGGACACGCAGTCTATAACGCTGTGCGGCGCGGGTTCAAAGCCCTCGCAGCAGTTCGGGCGGCCGATATCCAGAACGTGGCTGACGTTCTGCATTTGTTCAAGCAGCGCCTTTGTTCCGTTCTGGATCTTGAACTCCATTTCCTCGCGGTACAGCGGAATAACCTCAAAGAAGTTCACGGTATCACCATTCGGCAGCGTACAGGATTCCGCGCCGTCGGGAACCGCCTCCGGGAAAAGCAGCAGCGAACCGCAAAGCTCAGTGTTTTTTGCAAACGTGCTCTGATTGTCAACGGAGTGTCCCCAGCCCAGCCACGAATCGCAGTTTATCGGCAGACGCGCGAGATTTTTCAGCAGCGCGATAGGCCAGAACCATTCCTCGCTGTTTTCGCCTACCTTCCAATCGGGCGGCAGGCAGATAAGCAGCTCCGCTCTGCCGTCCTCGGTGGGATCGAGATCCTCGGGGATATCCATAACACGAGCGCCCATTCCCATAGTAAGCAGCGTATAGTAATTCTTTTCCTTGGTAGGCGGCACTATACATATATCGCAGTGGATATCCGGAGATGTGATCTCGTGAAACACCGTCGGAAAATCTCCGTAATATTCCTTAATATGTTCCTCGACAGCGTCCATCTCGTCTTCCTCATAGAAGTCAAGCTCACTGTCGTCATCGTCCTCGTCGTCCTCCACGCCGTTCAGCTCGTCGAGCAAATCTTCTATCTGCTCCATGTATCTGTCCGCGCTTTCCAGCACGTTCTCGGGAGGATTCATATTCATACCGCGTGCGAGCGCCACCTTTGCGCGGTTAAGAATATTTATCTTAAGATCGTCGTCGTCCTCGCACTCCTCGTCCTCGGCGGCGTGAATAAGCGCCATTCCCAGACGGAAATGCCAGCGGTAATCATCCTCAAGGCGTTCGCGCTGACTTTCCAGCACCGCGATAGCCTTCTTATATTCCTCAATATCAATATATGCTTCCGCGAGCCACGACATTATATCATCGTCCAGCTCGTTTTCGGGCAGCGCAAGAATAGCGGCAACGATCTTCTCGTTTTCCTCGTCCTCGCGCCACTGTCTGAACATTCTGATAAGTTCCGTTTTATTCATCATCTGCTCCTTATTTTAAAAAATTTCAAAATACACGTCACCACGGCACGCTTCGCGCTCCGTTGCGTTTAGCCGTCAAGTCCGAACCGGTCGAAATTTAAATTTCGACCTATTTGAAATTCACTGGTTTTTATAATGTTGTTCTTGGCGTAAGAGCCTTTGCTGCGTCTTTATAACGTTGATCTTGGCTTTGGCGTTTTGTGCCGTTTTTGCCACGATGACCTGGGCTGTGTGGGTTTGTCGACCTGAAAAGGACAAGTCGCCGGGAGTAACAAGCACTGTGTGGGCAGCGTGTGCAAAGAAAAAACAAGACTAATAATTCGTTTGCATTTCAGAAAAATGCGGGCAGGAGGGGGAGAGGGCGGGTTGTCGCAAGCGACAACGCTGGGGAAAGGTTCTCCCTCGAATCCCGAGCGTGGGCGAAGTCCGCAAACATAAAACAGACATGAAAACATCTTTTTGGGGATTCCAAAGGGCGAAGCCCTTTGGTGGGGGCTGGGGGCGAAGCCCCCGCATCTCTCCCCCCTCTCCCCGAAAGGGGTTTTTATACAAGCTGAATCAAGTTATTTTAAATAACTTGATCCTCGTCATCTGCCGTGCAGTTATATTCCTTGCAGCAAAGCTCGTCTGCCGTCAGCTTCAATATCGCGCAGCTGTTCAGGGTCTGCTCGGAATATTTGCTTTCGGCGGGTATTTCGCCGAGGTACTTTTTCATAAGAAGGCTGATACCCGTGATCTTGTCTATGCCCGTGACGACCTCTATCGTTCCCGTACCCGCTATGCTGTGATAGTGCGCGGCGAATCCCAGAGAATGATCTGTCCTTATTATATCATGCAGCCTGTCGATCTCAAACGCGGCGTTTCCGTTGGCTTTGATCAGATCCATCTTTTTGCCCTTTTCCTCGCAGCGGAAATATATTTCAAGCTTATCCCCCGTAAGGCTGTAGCCGAAAAGCATCGGCACTATGTACGGATACGCTCCGTCGATCAGTGCGATACGGCACACCCTCGCCGAGCGCAGCACGTCCTCTATCTCATTTATATCGGTGATCTCTCTTTCTTTTCCCGTCATAGCCGTGCGTCCCCCTTCTGTAAAAAATCACCCGCAAACATTGATGTCTGCGGGCGGAAACCTTGCGATTATGCGTTTGCTTTCTTAGCAAGCTGCGACTTAAGACGCGCTGCCTTATTCTTGTGAATAAGACCCTTGCCTGCCGCCTTATCAACGCTGATGCTTGCAGCCTTGATAACCGCCGCGTCCGCGTCCTCTGCGCGAGCCTTCTTGATAGCGGTTCTCAGAGCGGACTTAGCGCTCTTGTTAGCGTCGGTTCTCGCCTTGGAGATCAGAACTCTCTTCTTTGCAGACTTAATATTAGGCATGATTTTCACCTCCGTATGACGTTTTTGATCGAATCAGCGGGTATTTGCTCACGTTTTCGGGTATCATTTATATATAATTACCAAAAAACCGAACTCAAAACCGCATTTTATTGTGATTTCGATTCATTTTTTCTCATAGTACATTTTATTATAACACAATCAACAGAAAAAAGCAATAGGTTTTGAAAAATTTTTTTAGATGCGAAAATTTCAAAAAGCGGTTCCACGCGGCGGAGCGAAGCACGAAGTGCACGCATTATGCACGCATTATGCGCTTTGCGCAAAACGCTAGCGTAGCCGTGTGGGACCGGCCGGCCGGGCTTTGCCCGCCGGTTTTGAAATTTCATTAAGATAGGAGCGATTTTATGGATAAAAGCGGTCTTGCTGTAGAAGCGGCACAAAGCATGCCGCAGTCGGATCTTATCCGCGCGGTAACAAGATCGGTCGGCGGCGTTAAGATCACAGACGTGAGGATCAGCGCAGATCCTAACGGTCAGATAGGAAAGCGCCCGGGACGTTATATCACGCTGGAGGGCGAGCCGCATTTTGTCGGAATGACGGCGCTTATCCGCCGCGCTCTCGAACAGGTGATCCCGCCGCGCGGGAAGCTGTTCGCGGTGGGTCTGGGCAATCCCGACATAACACCGGACAGTCTCGGGGCGGCGGTCGTGCGTTCGATCACGGTGCGGACAGGAAAGCGCCACAGGCTGTTCGCAATAGAAACGGACGTCGCCGCCAAAACGGGACTTGAAAGCGCACGGCTCGTAAAAGCGGCGGCAAAGGAGCTCCGCGCCGACTGCGTAATTGCGATAGACGCGCTCGCCTGCGCCGATCCGCGCAATATCGGAAAGACCGTGCAGATCTCCGACGCGGGACTGATCCCCGGCTCGGGCGCGGATCTCTCCTGCGGGGAGCTGTCGCGCGAAACGCTGGGTATCCCCGTCGCCGCCATAGGAGTGCCCACGATGTCGCTGCTGTCGTCCGTCACAAAGAACAAAGTGGACAGCGCCCTGCACATAACCACAGCCGATATTGACGTGCTTATAAAGATATGGGCTGAGGCAACAGCGTCGGCGCTGGACGAGCTGATATAGAAGATCCCCGGGAGCGCCGGTGCGCCCTCGGGGTCAGTAATTTATACGCCGTATTTCTCTACAAGCTCCTCGTAGATCTTATCCTTGAAATCCTCTCTTTTATAAACGCCAAGCCCGGAGTACTCCGATATTTCAAGACTCTGATTCTGAACTGTGCTTACGGGATAGCGCCCGTCACTGTCACCCTCGCACCAATAATAACCGCAGTCATTGGCGGTCGAGAGAAAGAACACCCACGTATCTCCCTTGACCATCGGCGTAAGATCGCTCATTGTTATGAGTTTACCGTCATTAACGGCATAGCCCTGACTGACTATGACCGGATCTCCAACACTTATATCGCCCTTGATCACTCGTAAGACCTCGATGGTGTTTTCCGAATGAACGTTGCCTATGATCTCCTTGCCAAAAAATTCCTCATAATGATAATCCAGATCCTGAACCGGATCCTCGATAAAGGTTCCCACAACCACAAGATCGCTTGCCTTTTCAAGAGTTTCAAGGTCATCATATACCCACCTATCGGCTTCGCCCCATTTCAGAAGCTCGATCCCCGAAAAATCCTTCGGGATCTCTTTCGGCGTTTGACTGCACGCTGCCAAAGAGGCGCATAGCGCAAATGTACAAATAATTGCTGTGATTTTCTTCATGTTCATAGTTATCCTCCTGTTTTGTTTAATGTTGTAATGATTTTTTTGTGAAGGACTGCGGTAAACTTATTATACCATATATAAATGTCAATAATAAATCACACTGCCACAGCCGATATAGACGTGCTTATAAAGATGCGGGCGGAGGCGGCAGCGTCGGCGCTTGACGAGCTGATATAAAAACCTCCGGGAGCGCGGTGCGCCCTCGGGGGCAGTGATTTATACGCCGTATTTCTCTACAAGCTCCTCGTAGATCTTATCCTTGAAATCCTCTCTTTTATAAACGCCAAGCCCGGAGTACTCCGATATTTCAAGACTCTGATTCTGAACTGTGCTTACGGGATAGCGCCCGTCACTGTCACCCTCGCACCAATAATAACCGCAGTCATTGGCGGTCGAGAGAAAGAACACCCACGTATCTCCCTTGACCATCGGCGTAAGATCGCTCATTGTTATGAGTTTACCGTCATTAACGGCATAGCCCTGACTGACTATGACCGGATCTCCAACACTTATATCGCCCTTGATCACTCGTAAGACCTCGATGGTGTTTTCCGAATGAACGTTGCCTATGATCTCCTTGCCAAAAAATTCCTCATAATGATAATCCAGATCCTGAACCGGATCCTCGATAAAGGTTCCCACAACCACAAGATCGCTTGCTTTTTCAAGAGTTTCAAGGTCATCATATACCCACCTATCGGCCTCGCCCCATTTCAGAAGCTCGATCCCCGAAAAATCCTTCGGGATCTCTTTCGGCGCTTGACTGCACGCTGTCAAAGAGGCGCATAGCGCAAATGTACAAATTATTGCTGTGATTTTTTTCATGTTCATGGTTACTCCCCCCACTTTGCTTTCAAATTAATTATGTCATGATATTTCGGCACGTCAGATGTCGCGCCACCCTTTCCCTCAGCATAAGAATACGGTATTCCCTGATTCATCACCGAAAGCGGATATCCGTCTCCATAGCTATGCAGATCAAGCGAAGGATTACATTTCGGATGCGTTAGCTTCAGCGCGTGTCCTACCTCGTGAATGTAAACCTTCTTCGCTGTCAACGCCGGTTTCGACGCCACGCTGTAAGCAGACTCATCAATATTCATTTGAATTTGAGCCAACCACCAATCTGAGTTATCACCTATTTCGCCATCCAAAGGATTCCCATTTTTATCGTAAGGCTGTGTATACCCCACTCTCCCCTCCAACTCTAATGTGGTTTTCCCAACGACCATAGATTTTTGGAGAGCCATATAAATAAGTAAATCATGAGGCGATGAATTTTCCTCAAACTCTACACTCACCTTTACATTGCTTGAAATATTGTTCCAGAAGCTGACTCCGGTTCTGTAAACCTCCTCGGTGAGCAAAGAATTAATTGCAGACTTTCTAATTACAATGCACATATCCTTTTGTTTGTCGTTAAGATGTACCCCTCTCCAATATTCTCCGGTATGAGCATATGCCGTCGTTGACGTGAGTGCAACTGTAATAGCTGCAAAGAACGCAATTATACGTTTCTTCATATTTTGTCCTCCCTTAAGTTGTTATTGTCCTAGGCAAAACTCATTAAACGCACGGAACGGGAAAACAAGTCAAGCCCAAAACGAAAGTTACCATACCCCGTTAAACACAGAAAATACCAATCGTTTTCGTTATAGTCAATTTTTGGCAGACCAAACGAAACGTGCCGGCTCTTGATAGTTTATTGTATTTTCTAGAAGTATGCCTTAATTATATTGTTTTTTTAGAAAAAATCAATATATTTCGGACAAAACGCACTTTTTTGGAAACAAAAAGTTTCTTGGAAATATTTACCGTAGATTTTGATAATAAATTATTATAATTTTATTATTTTAAAAACCATTTGTCAATATAATATAAATAAACATTGTCAATCTATGACAAATATTTATAAAAGAATTGTTTATTTTTTCCAAAACAATACTTGCGATTTTTTGATATCGGGAACGCGCACAAAGTTTTCCGAAAAAATCAAAATTTTTACGAATACCCCCTTGATTTTTTTCACAAACGGTGTATAATATAATTATACGGATTAGCACTCTAGATGATAGAGTGCTAAAAATACAAAGCCAAAGGGGAGCAAAATAATTATGAGTGAAACAAAAGAATTCAAAGCGGAATCCAAGCGGCTGCTGGAAATGATGATCAACTCCATCTATACGCATAAGGAGATCTTCCTTCGCGAGCTTATTTCCAACGCTTCCGACGCTATGGACAAGCTGTACTTCAAGACTATGAGCGACAGCTCCGCCGAATCGGTGTCACGTTCGGATATGGCGGTATATCTCGCGCTCGACAAGGACGCGCGGACTATCACCATCACGGACAACGGCATCGGCATGACCGCCGAGGAGCTTGAAAACAACCTCGGCACTATCGCGCAGTCCGGTTCTCTCGCATTTAAAAAGGAGAACGAAAAAACCGAGGATGTTGACATCATCGGACAGTTCGGCGTGGGCTTTTACTCGGCGTTTATGGTAGCCAAGCGCGTTACCGTAATAAGCAAGGCTTTCGGCTCTGACAAGGCTTTCATGTGGCAGAGCGAGGGCGTTGACGGCTACACCATCTCCGAAGCTCAGAAAGACACCTGCGGCTCCGTGATCACATTGGAGATCAAGGACAACACCGAGGAGGAAAATTATGACGAATTCCTCACCCCGTATAAGATCAAGGAGCTTGTAAAGAGGTACTCCGACTATATCCGCTATCCCATCAAAATGGACGTGGAGCATGAAAAGATGAAGGAGGGCACCAGCAAGGACGGCGCGGAACCCGAGTATGAAAAGGAGATAGTCACCGAAACGCTCAACTCCATGATACCTATCTGGAAGAAGGCAAAGAGCGAGCTTAAGGACGAGGACTACAATCAATTCTACAAGGAAAAGTTCCACGATTACACCGATCCTATAGCTCATATCCACAGCAAGACCGAAGGCACGGCGACCTATTCCGCGCTGCTGTATATTCCCGCTCAGGCACCGTTCGACTACTACTCCAAGAGCTTTGAAAAGGGCTTGCAGCTCTATTCCTCCGGCGTAATGATCATGGAGAAATGCGCCGACCTGCTGCCCGATTATTTCAGCTTTGTAAAGGGTCTTGTGGACAGCGAGGATCTGTCGCTGAATATTTCCCGTGAAATGCTCCAGCATGACCGCCAGCTCAAAATTATTGCCAAGTCAATAGAGAAATCAATAAAGAACGAGCTGAAAAAGCTCCAGAAGAACGACCGCGAGAAATACGAAAAGTTCTTTGAGACCTTCGGCGCTCAGATCAAGTACGGCATTTACGAAAGCTATGGAATGAACAAGGACGAGCTTCAGGATCTGCTGATGTTCAAGACCTCTTATCGTCCCGAAGCAGCGTCCGACAGTGATGATAAGAGCACAAGCCAAATGACTACTCTTGAGGAATACGTATCCCGTATGAAAGAGGATCAGAAGTACATTTACTTTGCGAGCGGCTCCAGCATATCGCGCATCGAAAGCCTGCCGCAGACCGAAATGGTACGCGACAAGGGCTTTGAGATACTCTACCTCACCGAACACGTTGACGAATTCACGCTCCAGATGATGCACGACTTCGACGGCAAGGAATATAAGTCCGTTTCCGCCGATGATCTCGGACTGGAGACCGAAGAAGAAAAGGAAGAGATCAAGAAGGAGCAGGAAGATAACAAATCACTGTTCGACTTCATGACCGAGAAACTTTCCGGAAAGGTAAAGTCCGTAAAGCTCTCGCAGCGTCTCAAGAACCACCCTGTCTGCATTACCAGCGAAGGTATGCTTTCCGTTGAGATGGAAAAGGTTCTTTCCGCAATGCCGGACGGCAAGGGCGCAAAGGCGGAAAAGGTTCTCGAGATCAATCCGAACCACCCGATCTTCGGCAAGCTGAAAGCCCTCTACGAGACCGATAAAGACAAGGTAGGCGAGTACGCGGATATCCTCTACTCGCAGGCGCTGCTTATTGAGGGAATGCCTATCGAGAACCCTGTTGAGTTCTCCAACAAGATATGCGAGATCATGGCACAATAAAATAAATGTTATTCCCCGAACTCGGTTGAGCTCGGGGATATTTTTTAATACCGCTTGATTTTTCGGAACGATTGGTGTATAATATAAGAAAGTAGGCAATTCGTAAATAGCTTTTAAATAAGGAGCGTGATATTATGGAAAACACGACATCATTACCTAACCAAGCGGTCAAAGAGATCGCCGTTCCCATATCGACCGACACAGAAAAACTCGATCAGCAGACCATTAACGACTTGCTTGCTGCGATGGACGAGATCGAACGCGGCGAGGGTATTCCTCTTGAAGAAGTTAAGGAGATTTTTTTCAAACGATATGGCATTGAATTTTAAAGTTATTATGGCACCCTCTGCTTTCGACAGCTTGGATGATATTCGCGACTATATTGAGGAACGCTCGGGTGATACATATACAGCCAATAAAGTTTTAGGAAAGATCATCGGCTTTATGGATAACTTTATTTTTAATCCATTCTTGGGGAGAGTTGCCGATGATGAACAGATACAAGGAAAGAATATCCGCCGGATCACAGCTTTAGGCAGATACAATATTTTTTATCGTGTTGACGAGCAATCCCAAACGGTATACATACTGAAAATCGCAGACGGCAGGCAAAGCGCTGATCGTCAGCTGCATGGATTATAAAACTCCGCGTTTTGCGCGGAGTTCATTTTTTCGCGAATATTTTAAAAATTTTGCAACCAACGGCAAAAAATCCGTACTGTATGGTTGAAAGGTCTTTCAAAGAAAATTAAAAAGGGGGGATCGAATATAGAGGATTCGCGGATCATAGAGCTGTATTCTGAACGTAACGAAACGGCGATCAAGGAGACCGAGCAGAAATACGGACGACTGTGCTACAGCATTGCGTACAATATTCTCGGAAATTCCGAGGACGCGGAGGAATGTGTAAACGACACGCTGCTGTCGGTCTGGAATAAAATACCGCAGACAAAGCCGGAAAACCTGAAGGGGTTTGTTTGCAGGATCGCCGGAAATACCGCTCTGAAAAGGCTCGAATACAACACGGCAGAAAAACGTTCCACGAATGCCGCCGTATCTCTCACGGAGCTTGAAGAGATCGTTCCCGACAACAGATTTCCGCCCGACAAAACGCCGGAGGACGTCTCGAAATTGATAAGCGCCTTCCTGCGCCGCCAAAAGCCCGAGATACGGAAGGTATTCATTCGGCGGTATTGGTATTTCGATTCCGTAAGCGATATCGCGGCTCGGTTTTCGTTCAGCGAAAGCAAGGTAAAATCAATGCTTTTCCACACAAGAAACAAACTCAAAAAATACTTAATGAAAGAGGGAATTGATATATGAACTCATTCAAAATCGCAAATTCAATAAATATGATAGACGACGATCTTATTCTTGAAGCAGATGAGACCGCCAAGAGCAATAAGGCTCAAAAAAAACCGGTCTATCTGAAATACGCCGCAGCAGCCGCCGCGTTGGTCTGCGCTGCGGGCGGAGCGGCTGCCATAGCCAAAGTGCGAAATCCGTCAACATCTGTCGACAGCAATAATTCGTCTGTTCAAACGATCGACAATGCCCCGAGCAATAATTCTCATGTTATCAAAATGAGCAATATTCATTTTAATAATACACTCGTAAGCATATCGGATTCCCTTTGGAATCCCAGAATGTTTGATCAAACAGTGTTGGATACCGCCGGAATTACCGAATATTTCGGCTGGGATCTCGTTCCGAAGTATATTCCTGAGGGGCTTTTCCCGAGTGAAAGAAACGACTCATCAAGGATATACTCCGACAAGGACGACGGCAGGATCGTTCACGACCGTACAGTGATCCAATTTTATGACAGCTATGACGAGGACGGCTTTCCCAAGGGTACCGTATCTGCCGAATACAAAGCGCCGAAGGGATTTGAACTTACCGCCGCAAAATACGGTTCTCTCGATCTTTGCTGCCGCCTTGACATAAGCAATATTGCAAACACAAGCAGCATAGGCGGCACGGACGTTTATTTCGCGCACCTCTCTGTGCCTATCGGTAAAGTGTCTGATCCGTCCGGGTACTGGGACGAGTATATCGCAGAATTCGAGCTTAATGGTATACAATACCGCGTAACTACCAAGCAGCTTGAAGCCGGAGAGATCGTCAGGATCGTTTCCTCGATAATTTACGGCGAAAACGTTTCCGTTGAAGAGTAAATAAAGCGTTGATAACATAATGGAATTTATCTGCCATAACATCTTAAGAAAAATTTCCAACAACAATCTTTGAATTTTGACTTTCCAAACCAAAAAGATCCCGGTTCCACATGAAGCCGGGATCTTGTTCAAGGTTTAGATCATTCAATCTCTGCTGGTTCGTCTGCTTACAATAATTATCAGTCTGAGAAGCTGTGCCACAGCAACAGCCAGCGCCGCGACATATGTCATTGCGGCAGCGGAGAGGACCTTCCTCGCGCCCCTCAGTTCATCGGGAGTAAGAATGTTATTATCGCGGATAGTCGCCAAAGCGCGGCTGCTTGCGTTGAATTCTGTCGGAAGCGTGACCAGCTGGAAGATCGCCGTAAGCGAAAAACCGATAAGCCCTATATATGCCAACCAAACAAATATCTCACCCATGGTACTGCAGATGATCCCTATTAAAATAAGCGGCACAGCAAGCTTGGAACCGATATTGGTTATCGGCACGATAGCGCTTCGTATCTTGATAGGTGTATAGCCCACAGCGTGCTGTATCGCGTGACCTACCTCATGGCAGGCAACTCCGATAGAGGCGGTCGACGTGCCGTTGTATACGTCGCCCGACAGTCGAATAACGTTCGCGGTCGGATCGTAGTGATCGGTCAGCTTTCCCGGGATCTGTTCTATGGGAATATGCTGCAAGCCGTTTTTATCGAGAACCAGCCGCGCCGCCTGCGCCCCTGTTACACCCTTTGACGAATACTGCTTTGAATACTTCGCGAATGTTGAATTCACTCCCGCGCTGGCAATCATCGCAAAAAGCATTGCGGGCAGAACCAGGAAAAAATAAGTCCAGTCAAAATACATTTGTATACTCCTTAACATTTCTGAAATTATATGATATTATTATACCCCAAATTCATGGCATTGTCAATCTTTTTTTATGCTTTTCACAAATCCTCAATAATATTTTGTCTTGGCTTAAAACTGTCGCGGCAATGCGCAAGCATTGCCGCGATCTTTATTATATTTTGCAGTAGATGACCGCGTAATCAAACGGCGCGACAGTGATCTTTCCGTCCCGGATACCCCGCCCGTAGCGGTCAAACGCGGGCGTAAATCCGTAGAACATATCTGTCTGCTCGTTTTCTATAACAAAGGAACGTCCCCTTGTAGACTTGTTAAGATAGATGATCGCCGCATGGCGCGTGATACGGTCATACCGCGCGAATACACACACATTGTCATCACACTCGATAAAGCGAAGCTCGCCCTGCTCGAACGCGCGCGTTCCGCTGCGCACAGCCGAGAGCTGCCTTGTGAACTCGATCAGGTCGAGATTTTCCTCTCCCCACGGGTAGCAGCGGCGGTTGAACGGATCACGGTAGCCCTCCATTCCGGCTTCGTCGCCGTAGTACACCGACGGTATTCCCGGCAGGAAGAACTGCAGCACCATCGCGCACTTCAGCAGCGCTATTCCGAGCAGATACTGCGGCCCGTCAAGTCTGCGCTCGCTCTGCCAGTCCTTGTCATGCCAGCCGACCTCCTCGCCGCCCAGACGGGTCAGAGCGCGTTCGGTATCGTGCGTGGACAGGAAATTCATCAGCATATCTATAGCGGGCTTGGGATAGTGATCAAGAATAGTCAGGATACTGTCCGTAAACATCTTAGCGTCCGCGTACTTCACATAGTTCAGGATCGCTTCCTTGAACGGATAGTTCATAACGGAATCCAACTGACCGCCTATCAGATAGCGGCGGCGAACGCCATAGCTTTCCTTGTTAGACGCGTCCTCCCAGACCTCGCCGTAGATGATCTTATCGTCTCCCATTTTCTTGACAGCCTTGTTGAGATTGTCAAGGAACTCATCGGGAAGCTCGTCCGCAACGTCCAAGCGCCAGCCGCGCGCTCCGAGCTTTATCCACTTCTGAAGGATACCGCCGTCTCCGCAGATGTACTCTGTGTACGCCTCGTTGTTTTCGTTGACGTTCGGCAGCGTGGTAATGCCCCACCAGCTGTCGTATCTGTCCGGATATCCTATAAAGGAGTACCACGGGAAATACGGGCTGTTCTTATCGCGGTACGCGCCCGTGTTTTCGCCGTAACGCCCGAATTTATTGAAGTAGATTGAGTCCGCGCCCGTATGCGAGAAAACGCCGTCCAAAATGATGTCTATTCCCATTTCGTGCGCCTTGGCGCACAGCTCGACAAAGTCTTCCTCCGTTCCGAGCAGAGGATCTATCTTCTCATAGTTCGCAGTGTTGTAGCGGTGGTTCTCGTGTGACTCAAATATCGGGTTGAGATAGATGATCGTAACACCCAGGCTCTTGATGTACGGCAGCTTTTCTATAATTCCGCGCAGATCCCCGCCAAAATAGTCGTTATTGCGCACGATCCCCTTTTCATCAGGACGATAATATGGCGTATCAAACCAGTTGTCGCGCATTACTCTGTCCTCGGGAACGCCCTCGTGACGTACTCCGCTCTTCGCGAATCTGTCGGGAAAGATCTGATACATGATCCCGCCGCGCACAAAATCTGGAGTGTACAGATTCTCGTCAAATACGGTGAGCTGAAACAGCTCCTCGCCCTCGAATACACCGATGTTCGCTCCCGTACGCTTGATGTAGCGCCGCCTGCCGTCAAGGATACAAGTAAAATAGTATTGGTGCAGTCCGACATTATTCGGAGTGAACACGCAGGAATATACGTTGTCGTCGCCGCTCTCGTCCTGAAGCTCCAGCTCAATATATCGTTCCTTATACCCCGGTCGGAACATAACGAGCGTAAGCCCCGAGACCTGCATTGTTTTCGGAATACGCACATTATACATTGAAGGCTGACCGCGCCGCAGCGCCCCGAACGGGTGCTTGTAGCTTGTATCGAAGCAGTCAAAAATCGGAAGTCCCATATAAAATACTCCTTAATTCAAGCAGTGCCGCACAAAAACAGCAGCGCCTGAAAAATGTAATCAAAATCCGCGCCAAATGGCGCGGATTCCGAAATCGTCAATTGTTAAAGCGCATAATGCGTTAATTGTACATTATTTCAAGTTCCAGATATCACGCGCATAGTCTTGAACGGCTCTGTCCGCGGAGAACCGACCCGCGCCCGCGATATTGAACAGCGACTTTTTGTTCCATTCCTCCGCGTTCTTGTAAACCGTGCTGATATAGTTCTGAGTTCCGCGGTAGCTGTCGAAGTCCGCCAGCGCCATATAGAAATCCTTGTTTCTGATGGTGTCGGCAAGCTCGTTGAAGGTCGCACCGTTGATGCCATTATACATTCTCTGCATAACGTCGTTGATAACGGGGTTCTGATCAATGAAATACTGCGGATTGTAGCCCTTGAGTCTCATCTCATTAACTTCGGGAGTTCTCATACCGAAAATGAAGATGTTGTCGGTGCCAACAGCCTCGTGGATCTCGACATTCGCACCGTCGTAGGTTCCGAGCGTAAGCGCGCCGTTGAGCATGAGCTTCATGTTGCCGGTACCCGAAGCCTCAGTTCCCGCGAGAGAGATCTGCTCGGAGATCTCGGCGGCGGGCATAAGGATCTCGGAAAGCGTTACTCTGTAATCCTCAAGGAACACTACCGACAGCTTCTCACGAAGCACGGGATCGTGCTTGATCTCCTCGCCGATACACCAGATCATCTTGATGATCTGCTTTGCGATATAGTAGCCGGGCGCTGCCTTGGAAGCGAAGATATAGGTCTTCGGAACGAACGGAGCGTTCGGGTTCTGCTTGAGGTAGTTGTAATCCGCGAGAATATTCATCGCGTTGAGCTGCTGACGCTTGTACTCGTGCAGACGCTTTACCTGTACGTCGAAAATGCTGTCAAGATTCAGCTTAACGCCCGCGGTCTTCTCAACATATTCCGCAAAACGTTCCTTGTTTGCTCTCTTGATCTTTCCGAGCTTTTCGAGAACGGACTTGTCGTTAGCGAACACCTGGAACTTGATAAGCTCCGAAGCGTCCTTTTTGAAGCCTTCGCCGATACACTCGGTGAGCAGATCGGTAAGCTGCTTGTTGCTCTGGAGCAGCCAGCGGCGGTATGCGATACCGTTGGTGACGTTCTTGAACTGGTGCGGCTTGTCAAGATACTGCAGACGGAAAACGTCGTCCTTGATGATCTGCGAGTGCAGCTTGGAAACGCCGTTTACGCTGTGAGAAGCGGCAACGCAAAGGTTCGCCATGTGGATCTTTCCGTCCTTGACGATGGACATCTTGCCGACCTTGTCGCCGTCGCCGGTTCTGTTCTGGAGATCCTCGCAGTAGCGGCGGTTGATCTCGCAGATGAGCTGATAAATTCTCGGAAGGATCTTCTCGACCATTCCCTGATCCCACTTTTCGAGAGCCTCAGCCATAACGGTGTGGTTAGTGTATGCGAAGGTCTGGGTGACGATATGCCATGCCTGATCCCAGCCGTAGCCGCACTCATCGAGCAGTATTCTCATAAGCTCGGGAATAGCGAGGGTGGGGTGAGTATCATTGATGTGGATAGCAACCTTCTCATGGAAGTTGTTCATCGTGCCGTAAACGTTCATATGACGCATTACGATATCGCCGATGGAAGCCGCGCACATAAAGTACTGCTGGCGCAGACGCAGCGCCTTGCCCTCCGCGTGATTATCGTTCGGGTACAGCACCTTGGAGATGGAGTGCGCGATATTGTTTGCTCCGAGCGCCGTAGCGTAGTCGCCCGTATTGAACGCGCTCATATCAAAGGACATGCTCTCCGCACTCCACAGACGGAGCTTTGATACGCCCTTTGAATCGTAGCCCGAAACGTACATATCGTAAGGAACCGCGTTTACCGCATTGTAATTTACATAATTGAGCTGATGATAGCCGTCATCCCAGGTCTCCTGGATATGACCGTCAAACCGTACCTCGACCGCCTGATCGGGAACCTTGACGAGCCACGCGCCGCCGCCGGGCAGCCAGTTATCGGGAAGTTCGCTCTGCCAGCCGTCAATGATCTTCTGCTTAAAGATACCATACTCATAAAGAATGGAGTAACCGGTAGCCGGGTAATCGCAGGTCGCCAGACCGTCCATATAGCAAGCCGCCAGACGTCCGAGACCGCCGTTTCCAAGACCTGCATCGGGCTCTTCCTCATATACTCTGTCAATTTTGATGCCGACCTCCTTGAGAGCCGCCTCTGCCTCGTCCTGAAGACCGAGGTTATACAGCGAGGTCTTGAGGGAACGTCCCATCAGGAATTCCATCGACAGATAGTATACCTGCTTTCTGCCCTTGGAATTGCACTCGTGCATAAAGTTATGGCGCTTTTCCTTCATAAAGTTGACAACGATGGTCGAAAGCGCGCGATAGATCTGGGTGATGGACGCGTCCTTGGGAGCTACTCTGTAGTCGTACTCCAGAATGGCTTTCAGCTGTTTAAGAAATTCATCTTTTGATATCGGGGATCTCATGAATTTAACTCCTTTCGGGTCGGGAGATCACGGAATTCGATTTCCGGGATTCGCACATAAAATAACAACTATATTATACACCATTTTGAGATTTTTTTCAAGAGATTAAACCGATAACTGTCATTAAAAACAAATTTAACTGTCAATATTCGGCATTTTTCACAAAACGCTTGAAATTAATGCTCTTTAAACTCTCCGAATGTATGCTCCATTGTATATTCGCCCGCAAAACGGCGAACAGAGTCCGGATCCGACGCGTCAATATCGGCAAACGGCTCCAGCCCAAGCTTCTTTGACAGATCGTTCAGCATATTGATCGAATCGGTCAGCTCCCGATACGCGGCTTGTTCTTCCCGATCCGCGTTTTCGGCGGCATCCACTCCTGCCGCCTTTTCAACGATCATCTTCTCTTTTGCCAGCGCGGTGCCGACAACGTACCTGATGATTGAGGAAAATCCGTTAAATACTTCCTTCAGAGCGGTTTCCTTGTCTCCGCCGAACGCGGCGTAATCCGTTTCCTTGAGCCTGTCGCAGATGGCTTGCTGTTTTTCAAGAGCTGTCATGATCTGTTCTCCTTTCAAATCAAACATAGTCCGGTCTGTTATCGGTGTGTAAGTTTTCAGACGTTATAACTTATTCTATTGCTTTCTTGCCAGATAGTATTCATCATCGGGATCATAATACGGACAATCCGTATTGCTGCCCTGTAAAAAGCGGTACATCTCGTCCTCGTCGAGGTTCACCAGACAGGTATAGCAATCGCAGTATTCATCGTAAACATAATTTGCACATTCCTCGCAGTTTCCCGCCATATCACCAACCCCTTATCTAAAAGAATTTCAAAATTCTTTATCTAAAAGAATTTCAAAATTCTCAATTGGCGGCACGCTCCGCGCCTTTGGCGCTCCGCTTAGCCGTCAATTGAGAACCGG
>JAIEDJ010000079.1 GCA_029068025.1 Oscillospiraceae bacterium
CGGCTGTCCAAAATCTCGCGCCCGATCACCTTTTCAATTCCCGTATAATACATAAAAAATACCTCCAAAAAAATATTTTGGAAGTATTATTTCACGCTTAAAGGAAAAATATGCTTTGCCGGCTTGACATTTGGGATATTTTATCGTAGAATATGATCAACAGGATAAATCGTGATCCTGAGGTGTGAATTATGAATTATTATATTATTGAATTTGTCTTCCTGCTTTTGCGGTCTGTCGGATTGGCGGTATGGGCTTTCTCAAAACCAAGGTGACCGAATAAAAATAAACCGCGCGAACCGAACAGTCCGCGCGATATTTTATTATCCTCTCACCGCCCCTAGCTTATTTTTAAGCGCCAAAACGATATTCTCCATTTACTTGCCGCACTAAAAAGCTTACGGGAACACTACTGCTTATTGACGTTGCCGATAAATTGGAATTTACATTCTAATCATATAAAGTCCCAGCCCGGATTCATCTCATCAGTCGTTTTCCAATCAATGTTATACTTTTCTTTTAGTATACGTTTTTTCTCTTTTTCAACAAAATAATACCTACCAAGTCGAATATCCGATTCAACTAAAGATTCGGCTTCTTTGTTGACCTCATCTATAACAGCTTGAAATTCTTCTGTATCTTCAATTGGTCGTGCTTTATTGGTTCAGGCTTTGGAAGCAATTCTCTTTTTCTTCTTTTCATAATATTGATTCCTCCAAACCCCGATTTATCGTATGATCTCCGATGAAAATATTATATCACAATTTTCAACAAAAGTCAACACGCAAATACAAAAAACAGAGCCTGCCCACAAAGTGAACAGGCTCTCAGCTTGTAGATAAACCACTCTCGGAGAGAGGGGAGAGAATTTCGGGGCTCCGCCCCGAACCCCGGCAGGAACTCTGTCAGCGTTTTGCGTGCAGCGCATAAAGCGTGCAACCTGCCAAAGGGACAAATCCATTTGAAATCCCGGTTGCGCTCCGCGCGTGTTTATCTTCTTACCGCGCCGAATTTCTCTTTCAGCGCGCTTACGATCTTATCGGTCTCGCCGTCCGCCGTCTCGTCCGAAACGTCGCCGTTCTTATCCGCATAGATCACCGAGAACGTCAGGCTCTTTTTCCCGAATCCCAGCTTCTCGCTTTCAAAGAAGTCGATCAGTGCCACGTTCTCCGCAAGCTTCGAAGTACCGCGGATAACGTCCTCGATCTCCACACACTGCGTACCCTTGTCAACGATCAGCGACATATCGCGCTTCGCCGACGCAAACCCGCTTGCGGGCGTGTACTTGATCTCCGGCTTGAACATCGCCGACAGCGCCGAATAGTTGATCTCCGCAAGTATAATGTTCAGATCCGACTTCTTGCCCTCGGCAACGTTCAGATTTTCCACGATCTCATATCTCAGCTTTCCGAGATAACCGATCTTCTCGCCACAGCAGTATATATCCGCGTTGATACCGGGGTGCAGCCAGCCGCACTTGCCGCGCTCATAGCGGAACTTTAAGCCGTTCGCCGCCGCGAACGCGTCCAGCGATGCCTTCACCGCAAAATAGTCCTCACCCGCTCCGTATGCGCCTATGCAGAGCGTCTTGCGCTCCTCCGGCTGCTCGGTAAGCGGAAGCGACTTAGGAAGATACACGTTCGCAAGCTCGAAAAATCTTCCCGCCGCGTGATCCGTCCGCACATTCTCGGAAATCACGTTGATCATACACGGAGCCATCACCGTTCTCATGATCGACAGATTATCGGTGATCGGGTTCAGCAGTTCCACAACTCTGCGCTCGGGCGCGTCCTCGGGCAGCATGATCATATCAAGCTCGCGGCGCGAGTACATAGCGATAGTCTGAACCTCGTAGTACCCTTGAGTACACAGAAACTTCTTCGTCTCAAGCTCCTTGCTCTGGAGGAAGCTCAACCCGCCGTTGGTGACCTTCGCGCTGTCAAGGAACGTCGGCACAACGTGCGAATAACCGTATTCGCGGATGACCTCCTCCGCGATATCCTGATAGTTCTCCACATCGCCGCGCCATCTCGGAACGGTAACGGTAAGCGTTTCGCCGTTCTCAGATACGCCAAATTGCAGCGACTTCAATATGGAAACGATCTCACTCTGCGGAACCTCGATACCCAGCACGGAATTCACCTTAGACACCGTAACATCGAACACATGGTTCTCGGTAGACGCGCCCGCCGAAACATCAAAGTGCGAGTTTCCGATCTCCGCAACGCCCAGCTCCTGTACAAGGCTCAGACAACGCTCCATGCCGCGCTCAGCGCCGTACTCGTCAACACCCTTTTCAAAACGCGCCGCCGCGTCTGTATGAAGTCCGAGCGCGCGAGAGGTCTTGCGGACACTGTCACGGCGGAACTTAGCCGCCTCAAGCAATATCTCCTCCGTAGTAGGCTCGATCTCGGAGTTCAAACCGCCCATGATCCCGGCAAGTCCCACACCCTTAGTCTTATCACAGATAAGCAGATTCTCCGTTGTGAGAACGCGCTCCTTCTCGTCCAGAGTGACGATGACTTCCTTGTCTTTAGCGCGGCGGACATATATAGACTTGCCCTCAAGCGTCTTAAGATCGTAAGCGTGCATAGGCTGACCGATCTCCAGCAGCACATAGTTAGTAATATCAACAATAGCGTCGATAGCGCCGAATCCGCACACCGAAAGTCTGCGCTTCATCCACAGCGGCGACTCGAAGTGCTTGACATTGTAGATATAGTCGCCGAGATAACGCGGGCACAGATCCTTCGCGTTCTCATCGACCGCGACGGAGATATCCGAGCACACCTTGTCGGTTCTGTTATACGAATAATTCGGCTCCTTAAGCGGTCTCTTGAGGAACGCCGCCGCCTCGCGCGCGATACCAAGCACGGACTGACAGTCGGGACGGTTCGCGGTGATCGAGATATCGAACACATAATCATCCAATCCCAGAGTTGTCTTGATATCCTCGCCGACCTTAGCGTCCTCGGGGAGGATCAGAATACCGTTGACCTCCGCGCCGGGCTGCCAGTTGTCGTCAATACCCAACTCGCCGCCCGAGCAAAGCATACCGTAGCTCATCATGCCCGCCATCTTGCGCGGCGCGATGGAGATACCCCCGGGAAGCGTTGCCCCGACTACCGCCGCGGGGACTTTAGCGCCTTGGAACACATTGTCCGCGCCCGTGAGAATAAGATTGTCCGCGCCATGCTCTCCGCAGTCCACATGGCAGATATACAAATGCGTTCCCTCAAACTTTTCAATGGACTTGACCTCTCCGACAACGACCTTCTCGATATCCTTGCCGAGATAGATCAGCTCCTCGACCTCAAAGCCCGCGCCGAAGAACTTGTCCATAAGCTCCTCGGGCTTCTCGGTGATATCCACATAATCCTTAAGCCAGCTATATAAAATCTTCATATTTACTCCTTATCTAAAAAGAATTTCAAAATTCGAACTTGACCGCATTATGCTTCGCAAAACGCTCACGCTTCACTTCGTTACGCTTAGCAGCCAAGTCCGAACCGGTCGAAATTAAAATTTCGACCTTTTTGAAATTCACTGAACTATCGTTCGTTGTTCTTGGCGCAGGCGCCTTTACTGTATGTTTATTGCGTTGATCTTGGCTTGACAAGCTTAACTATCAACTTTCCACTATCAACTATCAACTGTCATCACGCTTTGAACTGCTCAAGAAAATCAAGATTATTTTCAAACAGCATACCCATATGAGAAATGCCGTATTTCAGCATCGCGATACGCTCTATACCGATACCGAACGCCAACCCCGAGTAAACCTCGGGATCTATCCCGCAGTTTTCGAGAACCTTCTTGTTGACAACGCCGCCGCCGAGAACCTCGATCCAGCCGGTTCCCTTGCACAGCGAGCAGCCCTTGCCGCCGCACTCAAAGCAGGAAACATCGACCTCAACGCTCGGCTCCGTAAACGGAAAATAAGACGGCCGCAGCCTTGTCCGTGTGCCGTCGCCGAATATCTGCTGAACGAACTGATCAAGCATACCCTGCAGATCGCACAGAGTGATACCCTTGTCAACGACCAGACCCTCCATCTGTGAGAACATCGGCGAGTGTGTAGCGTCGCTGTCCGAACGGAACACCTTTCCGGGAACCAGCACCTTGATAGGCGGCTTCTGCGCGTCCATGGTGCGTATCTGCCCGGGAGAAGTGTGAGTTCTGAGAAGAAGATCATTAGTCAGCCAGAACGTATCCTGCATATCGCGTGACGGGTGATCTTTCAGCACGTTCAGCCGCGTGAAATTATGATCGTCGTCCTCGATCTCGGGACCCTCATACACCGAGAAGCCCATTCCGGTGAACACCTCGATCATCTGCTGCTTTATCAGCGTGATAGGGTGCAGATTTCCAGGAGTCCTCGCCGCCGCGGGCATGGTAACGTCCACAGCCTCGCGCTCATAGCGCCGCTCCAGCTCCATCTGCCTGATCTGCGCCTGCTTGGTCTTATAGACATCCTGAACCCATTCGCGGACGTCGTTGACAGCTTTTCCGAAAAGCGGCTTTTCCTCGTTCGGAACGCTCTTCATCTCCTTCATCAGCCCGGTAACAACGCCGCCCTTGCCGAGAAAGCTCTGCCAGAACTCCGACAACTGAACGCCGTCCTTGACCTCCTCGATCTTAGCTTTCACTTGTTCCTTGATCTCACTGAAATCTCTCATATAAATTCTCCTTATTTAAATTTGCAATTTGCGAACCGGCGGGCAAAGCCCGCCTAGCCAATCGACCCGGCTTGTCACGCTGCGCTTCGCTCCGCGCGCCAATCCGCGCCGATTGCTTTCGCAAATTGCCTGCGGTTTTATAACGTTGATCTTGGCTTAATGCAGCTTCACTGCGTTTTTTATTGTTGCTCTTAAAATAAAAAACCTTGCTGCACCGCCGTTTCGGTACGATCTAGATCCATGCGCGAAGCGCACTTTAACTAGCTGCTAGCAACTATTCCCTAACTACTATCCGCACACCGAAATTATCAATTAAAAAAGCCCGTCCTCACAGTGTGAAAACCACACAATGGGACGAGCACAAACCCGCGTTACCACCCAAATTCGGAAATAATACCATCTCCGCACTCAAAAAAGCCTTAACGCGGCAAACGTCCTGCTTACTTTCTCGCAAGCGGCTCCAATGCTGAAATTCATCATCAAGTCCGCCGGAACACTCACAGCAAAACACATTCCTCTCTGGAGACGGTCACTTGATAACTACTTAATACTTATCCCACTTAGAGTTTCTGATAAAAAAACAGGTAACTGTTTAGAGGTTGCCACAATTTATTCAATAGTCTAAAGTGGGATTAGTATTGCACACCTTCAACGCCATTTGATATAATTATATCACACTTTCCGAAATTTGTCAAGAGGGCGCCCGGTATTTAATAATATTAAAAATTATTTATTTGTATTATCAAATATTATCTTCAAAAAAAACCATCAAGCCGCGCCTTTACCTGCTCCAGAAGCTGCGGCGCGTGTTTTTCACACAGCCGTATCTCATTTTGGATAACTTCAATAAATCGTTCCCTGCCGATAATTTCAAAAATACACTCGCCCTCGTCTATTCCCTCAAGAACTCTGTTCTCAAAATAAAATTTTCCGTTCATAACGCCGTATTCCAGCGTTTCAAGAGGACCGTAGCACAGATGCTGTATAACGGGGCATTTTCCCTCTGTGTGAAGCTCGTCTGCGGAAAATATAACATGCTGCCAATGATCGACCCAGAATCCTTCCACAGAGTCACCCACACACAGTGTTATCTCGCGCTGTAAACCGGAAATTTCTTTTGCAGTCCCGATTTAAGTATGATCGGCATAAGCACAACGCCAATGACCGCGCCGAGCGCTCCCTGAATGAGATTGAACGGCACATTTCCCAGCGTCGGAACAAATCCGAACCCGAGGATCACCGCGTCATACAGATAGTAACCCGCGATCATGACCGTTTCGCCGATAACAGCGCCAAGTATCATTCCAAGAACGCGCAGCTTGCCGCTCCTTTTTGAAAAAGCGTGAAATATCAGCGCCGCGGTCAGCGCGATAAGACCCTTGATCACGAACGTTCCGGGCGCGTATAGCGGAGCACCGGCAAAGATATCGGCAAGCGCCGAGCCGACTGATCCCGCCGCAAAGCCGTAGAACGGACCCACCGTCCAGGCGGCCACCAGAATAAAGCAGTCGCCGAGATTCAGATATCCCTCGCCCAGCGGCGCTGGGATCCTGATCAGAATAGTCGCCACACATATCAGCGCCGCAAACATTCCCGAAAAGCACAGCTTAAGGATATTGTCACGCGTCATTTTTCTGTCATTGTTCATTAAGATCGTCTCCTTGTATTTTTTCTAATAACATTATAGCAGCGCCGAGCCGGCGCGGGTATTCCCATTATTACGTCGATCATAATCGAGCGTTTTCTCTGTATGGTTATAACGCTGCTTATATTATAGCACTTTTCGAAAATATCTCAATGTTCAATTTGATATTATTTTATATGACCAGATCAACATGACAAAAGCGGCACAAAGCCCTCAAGCCAAGATCAACATTGTAAATACGCATGAGAAATTTCAAAAAGCAAGCATCGAAACGGAACGGAGCGCCGAAGGCGCGAAGTGAGTATTCGATGCTTGGCTAGTGCGGTGCGAAGCACCGCACGGTTTTGAAATTTCTTTTTAGATAACTTAACTATCGTCAACATTCCAAAACCAGCCGAGATCAACTTTTTAAAGCCGCCGCAAGCCTTTCCTCGCTTGCTCCCGCGTAGTTCACGACATAAAGATCACTCGGGCATATCTGCCGATCGGAATAGTATTCCCCAAGCGGCGTGATCTTTATGCCGCACTCCGCGCCCTTTTCAATGACCGCGTCCGCGCCCTCGGGGATCCTCGCGGTAAAATGCAGCCCCGCGTTGTTTTCTTCGCAGATCTCCGCCCCCAAAAACCGCATGATAAACGCCGCCGTAAGCTCCCCGATCCGCTTATACCGCTTTCTGCTGCGGTTTATATGCCGCTCGAAATATCCGTCCGCGATAAATTTCGCGAGCGTATACTGCTCAAACGCAGGCACGGGACACGCGTAGAACCCCAGCCGCTCGCGCCACAGTCCGTAAAGCTCTTCGGAAAGACACATATAGCTGATACGCACCGACGGCGCGATAGTCCGTGAAAACGTGTTCACATAGATCACACTCCCGGCGCTGTCCATCGCGAACATTCCCGGGACAATACCGCCGCCGCAGAACTCGCTGTCATAGTCGTCCTCGATGATAAAGCCGCCGCTGTTCTCCGCGTATTGCAGAATCTCGCGGCGGCGCGTTTCCGGCATAACGATACCCGTCGGAAAATGGTGCGCGGGTGAGATATGCGCAACGTCAATGCGCTTTTCCGCAAGCTCCGCCGCGCTCATGCCCGACCCGTCCAGCGGAATAAATTCAAACTCCACACCGTTCAGCGCGTATATTCTCGGCAGCTTCTCAAATCCCGGATCCTCTATCCCATAGCGCTTGTCACGTCCCAGCAGCCGTATCAGCAGATCATACAGATATTCCGTTCCCGCGCCGATGATAATACGCTCCGGCGGCTGACGAAATCCCCTCGCGCGGTACAGATACCCCGAGACCGCGCGGCGCAGCTCCATTGCCCCGCCGGCGGTCACGGGCTGGAGCAGCGCTGTATCCTTTTCGAGGATCACCGACCGCATAAGCCGCGTCCATACCGAAAACGGAAACAGCTCCGCGTTCGCCGAACCTTCCGGGCTCTCATCATCGGACAAAGAGCCGTCATCAATACGATCCTCATCGCCGGAAGACACACGCTCCCCGCCGTACTGCACATAATATCCGCTGCGCTGCCTTGCACGGACATACCCCTCCGCGATAAGCTGAGAATAAGCGTTCTCCACGGTGATGACACTTACGCTGCGGCTCTCGGCAAGAGCGCGCTTAGAGGGCAGCTTTTCGCCCTCGCGCATTTTCCCCGAGAGAATATCATCGCGTATGCTTTCATACAGCTGTTCATACAAAGGCAGAGCCTTATCCTTTTTCTTAGGCATTGGTTTACTCCGTAAATTTTCTTCCCTGAAACATGTCCATATCCGCCATGCGCTTGTCCAGACCGCCCAGCACGGCGATCTTGTCGCGGCTCCACAGCGGCGCGGCAAGCAGCGTCTTGTCTCCGTCACCCGTAACGCGTTCGATCACGGTCTCGGGCGGTATCAGCTCCAGCTGCCGCGCGGCGATATCGATGTACTCGTCCCGTTCAAGCGGAACATATTCTCCGCGCTCGTACATCTCACAAAGCCGCGTTCCCTTGAGAACGTGCGCCGAGTGTATTTTAAGTCCGTCCGGACGCAGCTGCCCGATCCTCCGCGCGGTCTCGATCATCATTGAAGCGTCCTCGCCCGGCAGTCCGTTTATTATGTGAACGCACACGCGGATATCATGCGCCTTAAGCAAATTATATCCGCTCAGAAAATCCGCGTAGGTATGCCCCCTGTTGATGATCATTGCAGTTTTGTCGTGAATAGTCTGTAAGCCCAGTTCCACGGTAAGCGGCAGATCAGACCCGGATAATATCCGCGCCTTTTCCACGTCCATACAATCGGGGCGCGTAGCTATCGAAACCGCGAACGCTCCGCACTCCCGCGCCTCGCTAAGCAGCCCGGAAAGCCGCTCGGCGCTGCAAAACGTGTTGCTGCCGATACCGTAATACATCAATAATTTCGCGTTCGGGTCTTTTTTGAGGATCCTTTCGCGCTCTGCGTCGAACTGCTCCCGAACAGAGCGCGTATCGCGCGGCGCTTGGGCACAGAAAATACAGCCGCCCTCTCCGTTCTTGATATGCGGACATGACAGCCCCACGTCCACGGTCGCCTTGTAAACGCGGCAGCCGTACATATGCTTGTTGTGATAGTTAAGCGTATGATACCTCTTGTTGTCATCCGAAAAAGCAAACCCGCTCGTCATCTGACGCTCTCCCCTGCCTTTTCTGATGCCGCCGCGCCGTCCATCGCCGTAATGACCGTTCTCATCACGTCCAGAGCGCTTTCGTTCTTTCCGACCGCGACCAGCATACGCGCTCTGCCAACCGTTTCCAGCCGCATTTTCTTCCCGACCGCTTTAGTGACAGCGGACAGCTTTGCCATGTCGAATTTACTCATATAAAACGCCAGATCATCACCCGCCTGCGAGATCTCCGAGATCCCCGACATTGAAGCCATATTCCTCAGCCTTGCCACGTCGATAAGCCCCAGCACCGACTGCGGCGGATCTCCGTAACGGTCGATCAGCTCGTCGGTTATATCGGAAGCGTCCTCTGAGGTCGCGATACGCGCGATCTTGCGGTAACAATCTACGCGCTGTGCCTGATTGGATATATAATTTTCGGGAATAAACGCGTTTATCCGTATATCCACAAGACACTCGTCCTTGTGGACGTTCTTTTCGCCGCGTTCCTCGCGCACCGCCTCGTCCAGCAGCTGCAAATACATATCATACCCGACGTTCGCGAGATGTCCGCTTTGAGAAGACCCAAGAATGTTTCCCGCGCCGCGTATCTCCAGATCGCGGAGCGCGATACGGAATCCGCTGCCGAACTGCGTGAACTCGCGTATAGCGTCCAGTCTGCGCTGAGAGATCTCCGAGAGCACCTTTCCGGGACGGAACGTAAAATAAGCATACGCGCGCTTGTTTGTGCGCCCCACGCGCCCTCTCAGCTGATGGAGCTGCGCCAGACCCATATAATCCGCGTTCTCTATAATGAGCGTGTTGACGTTCGGAACGTCCACGCCCGTTTCGATAATTGTAGTGCAGACAAGAACATCCAGCTCGCCGTCAAGCAGCCTTCTCCAGACCTCCAGCAGCTCGTCCTCGGACATTCTTCCGTGCGCCACCCCGACAGTAGCCCCGGGCAGCATTTGCTGCAGCTTATCCGCGCACTTGTAAATGGATTCTATTCTGTTATGAATATAGTAGACCTGTCCGTTCCGGCGAAGCTCCTTCTGAATAGCCTGCAAAATAACACCGTCGTCATGCTCGATAACATAGCTTGCCACGGGCTGTCTGTCCTGCGGCGGCTCGTCAAGCACGCTCATATCGCGGATACCGCTCATCGCCATATTCAGCGTTCGCGGAATAGGCGTTGCCGACAGCGAAAGGATGTCCACGCCGCTGAAATTCTCCTTGAACTTATCCTTGTGAGCCACGCCGAACCGCTGCTCCTCATCAATGATGACCAGCCCCAGATCCTTGAACTTAACGTCGTTCTGAATAATACGGTGAGTGCCGATGACCATGTCGATACGCCCCGACGCAAGCCCGCGCAGTATCTCCTTCTGCTCGGAAGCGCTCTTATACCGCGACAGCAGCGCGATGTTTATCGGAAATCCCTCCATGCGTCCGCTTGCCGTCTGATAGTGCTGCCACGCGAGCACGGTGGTAGGCGCAAGCAGCGCGCACTGCTTTCCCGTTTCCACACACTTGAACGCCGCGCGGAGCGCCACCTCGGTCTTGCCGAAGCCCACGTCGCCGCACAGCAGCCTTTCCATAGGCTGCGGGCGCTGCATATCCGCCTTGATCTCGTCTATGCAGCGAAGCTGAGAATCCGTCTCGATATACGCGAAATGCTGCTCAAAGTCTTCCTGTAAAACGTCGTCCTCGGGGAACGCGAACCCCTGCGACTTCATGCGCTTTCCGTACAGCTCGATAAGCTCCGCCGCCATCTCCTTCGCGGCAGCCTTCGCCTTTGCCTTGGATTTAGTCCACGCCTCGGAATTCAGCTTGTTGAGCTTAACAGTAGACGCGTCGCCTGTGCCGATATAGCGTGACACCAAGTCAAGCTGCGTTACGGGAACGTGCAGCACGTCCGCGCCGGCGTATTTTATGCGGATATAGTCCTTTGAAACGCCTCCCGCGTCGATCTTGTGAACTCCGTCGAATACTCCGATCCCGTGCGAATAGTGAACGACCAGATCACCGATGGAGATATCCTCCAACGAGCGTATCTCCTCGCCCTTCTTCTTTTTGGGAGCCTTGCGCCGCTCGGCGTGTACCGCCGTATGAGTAAACACGCACAGCCCCGCTTCAAGGTATTGGAATCCCGCCGAGAGAGTGCCTTTCGCGACAACGACTTTTCCCGGGATAACGTCCGCGGGATCCTTGTAGTATTCCGCGTTGAAGCCGTCATCCTTAAGATCTTGCGCGAGATTGACCGCGCCCTTCTCCGTTCCCGCGAAGATAAAGCAGCAGGCTTTCTTTTCAAGATAGCCGCGCAGTTCGTCCTCGAGAACCTTGTATTCACCGCCCCACGGCGCGTTCTGAACAGTTCCCCGGGCGTTGATGATAGTCCCGAGCTCCATTCCTCCGCCGCGCACGAACGAGTCAAAGTAAACGCGCGTTCTGCCGTCCAGCGCAGAATACAGCTCCGCCTTAGTCATCTGAAAACGGTCAAGCCCCTTGCATATCTTTCCGTCGTCGGTGAGTATCTTGAGATCCTCCGTATGCTGCAGCGATGCCGCGCGGAAGCTCTCCCGCACCGAGGTATTCTCGCAGACGAACACCCTGTCCGTGTAGTCGAACACAGTCGCTTCTTCATCATAGCACAGCGGAAAAAATCTGTCCATACTGAACAGCTCCAGCCCGCCGCGCAGCTTTTTTACGTCCTCGGTGAGCCGATCACGAACAGCGTCCGCTTTCTTGGAGCGGATCTTCTTTACAAGGCTCTCTATCTTCTCACAAAGTATCTTCTTACTGTCAAAAAGCGTCTCCGCAGCGGGAGATATCTCTATGCTTTCCAGCGAACGGGTTCTGCGCTGACTTTCCGGATCAAATTCATAAAGACTGTCGATACTGTCGCCCCACAGCTCCACGCGGTAAGGCGCGGCATTGCCCGGCGAAAAGATATCCACGATACCGCCGCGCACTGAGTACTGCCCCGCGCCCTCAACCATATCCGCGCGTGAATAACCCGCCGCGTTAAGGCGCTCGGCAAGCGTTTCCACAGAGATCTCGCCGTCCGAGGACAGCGTGATAGTGCGCCTGATAAGCTCTGCTTTAGGTATGGTGAACTGCGCCGCAGCGGCAGCCGAGCAAACGACCGCCTTGCAGCCGCCGTTCAGCAGCGCGTTCAACGCATAGATCCGCTTGTGCTCATACTCGCGCGAAGCCGAACCCGAATCACTGAGCATAAGATCCTTTTCGGGATACAGCAGAACTGTGTTTTCACATGCCATCATATTTATATCCAGACACAGCTTCTGCGCCTCGCCCTCGCTCTCCGCGATAACCAGAGAGGTCTGCTTCTCATTAAGCAGCGCCGAGATAAAATGCGCCTTGTGTATATGCGAAACGCCCGTTACAAGAGCGGGCAGCACCCGGGCTCCGGGCAACAGGTTATTGCTTTCAAGATATTTCTGCAGCCGCGCAAAATCGGAGTTCTGCCGCGCCGCGTTAATAAAGAAATTCATTTGATCCCCTCTTAGAAACTTTCCACATAGCCGCTCAACGCATTTCCGGCTATGCGGACAGGTTCTTACTTATTTTAGCGGCTGCTTCCGAATACATAACGCTGTTGATCATCGGAAACCCCGGCGGCAGCTCAGCCATAGCGTCTCCCGCCGCGCGGTAATATCCGCCGTCAAGACTTTCCCCGTCAAGCTTATTCACGTCAAACAGAACAAGACACAAACTATTGCCGTTCTTGTGAGTAAATATTATCTTGTTTAAAAATATCCCATCTTCATCGGAAGGTCTGCTTGTCACCGCAACATCAGCAAGCCAGCTCCCGAGAGCCTTCTCACGTTCAAGATTCCTATCCATAATATATTCACGAATTAAACTTGTTCATAGCCTCGTCGGTCTTGCCCGCGACCATAAGCTCCAGCGCCGAAACGGCATTGTCAAAGCAAGCCTCGAGCTTTTCGCCGTCCTCCTTCTTGAAATGCCCGAGCACCCAGTCGGCGAGCGGATAATCCTTGTGCGGCTTTGCGCCCACCCCCATCTTGATTCTCGGGAACATATCGCTCCCCGAAAGGTAGATTATGCTCTTTATTCCGTTGTGACCGCCGTCGCTGCCCTTGCGCCGAATACGCAGCTTTCCGGGTTCAAGCGAGATATCGTCAAACACTATGATTGTACGCTCGGGCGGTATCTTATAGAAGTTCATCGCCTCGGTGACCGCCTCGCCGCTGTTGTTCATAAAGGTAGTGGGCTTCATAATAAAGCAGCGCTTTCCGGAGATCACGCCGTCGCAGGTGAGCGACTTGAATTTCAGCTTTTTGCAGTTCAGCTTGTACTTCTCGCAAAGCGTATCCACGGTCATAAAACCTATGTTGTGGCGCGTGTTTTCGTACTGCGTTCCGGGATTCCCAAGCCCGCAGATAATGTATTCCACCGCGCCCGCAGGCTCGGGGTTCTTGCTTTCAAGCTGCTTGAATATATCGAAAACGGACATTTTGTGCTCCTTGTTATAAATTAAAAATTTGTAGGCTCTTTAAAAGTTAAAAACCGGGATTCCAAAGGGTGACTCCCCCGTGGGGGAGATGTCACGAAGTGACAGAGGGGCTGACCGACAGACCTAGTCCCTTTGGCGGGGTTTGGGGCAGAGCCCCAATGGGGTTTGGGGCAAAGCCCCAACATAAAGTAACCAGCCGCGGAGCGCTGAGAACGCTGTTAAATCTCCAAACTCGCGAAGCGAGGAGGAGATTTAACAGTCGTTCGCAGCGCGGAGCGGCGTTGACAAGATCAACCTTTACGGCTGAAGCTACTGCGACGGCAATTCCGTCGAAGTTCACAGTTCCTACAACCGGATAGGTAATGCAAAGGGCTCGCCGCTCCGCGGCTGGTGATATTATGGTGGGGCTCTGGTCTGTCGGTCAGCCCCTCTGTCACTTCGTGACAT
Organism: Oscillospiraceae bacterium; assembly: GCA_029068025.1. Taxonomy (GTDB): domain Bacteria; phylum Bacillota; class Clostridia; order Oscillospirales; family Ruminococcaceae; genus CAG-115. The sequence goes on from JAIEDJ010000079.1 coordinate 13,903, forward strand.
CTCCCCCGGGGGAGTCACCCTTTGGAATCCCGGTTTTTAACTTTGCGAGAACCTGCTAAATTTTTATTTAACGCGCAAAGCCCGTCCGCGAATATGATCGCGGACGGTTATTAATGTTTTATTACATTATTTTATCACATTTTCTAACTTTTGTCAACCGCTTTCCGAAAATAACCGCGAAAAAACAACAGACATTTGCCGACAGCAAGCGCTGTTTTATTTCGTCAGTTTTCCGATCACCTCATAAAGCAGATCATAAAGCTCCTTTGCGTTTTGCGGATCAAGCTCCACACACGCGCCAAGCTGTTCGGGAATGTGAACCGCCCTATTCTTCAGTTCCTCGCCGCTGTCCGTTATCGTAACGATCAGATCACGCTCGTCCTTCTCGGAGCGCCTTCTCGTCACAAAACCCTTCTCCTCCAGCTTCTTGAGAACCGATGTAAGCGTACCCGAATCAAGATAAAGGTGCTCCCCGATCTCCTTCACACGAAGCTCCTTGTGCTCCCACATCACCATCATCGTGATATACTGCGTGTAGGTTATCCCGAGTTCATCAAGATACGGCGTATATGCCTTGACTATCTCCTTTGCGCAGACATACAGCGGAAAACACAGTTGATTTTCAAGCTTCAGAGCATCATATTTATCACTCACAGCTCACAGCCCCAGACCGTCGACCCAGTTTTTCCAATCCTCCGCGCTCTGCTTTCCGTGGATAACAGTTCCCTCTTTGATAACGGCACCGTCTGCGCTGACCTTAAGATCCGCCGCAGACTTGTCAAAGCCCGTGCTGCCCGACGTAGCAAACAGTATTATAGTTTTTCCCGCGAGATCGTAGCTCTCCAGAAACGTGTTGATGATAGTCGGCGCGGTGTACCACCAGATCGGAAACCCGAGGAATATCACATCATATTCATTCGCCTTCGCGTTCTTGTCCGCTATCGCGGGACGAAACGACCTGTCGCCCATCTCCACGGAGCTTCGCGAACCCTTGTCCTGCCAGTTGAGATCCGCCTTTGTATACGGAACCTCCGGACGGATCTCATAAAGATCCGCACCCGCCGCCTTGGCGATCTTCTTCGCAGCGTCTGCGGTAACGCCGCCTGCGCTGAAATACGCAACCAATTTCTTGTTCATATAAATTATCCTCCTAATAAGTAATAATTATGCCCGCTCACGAGCCGCCTCATAAGCGGCGCGAACGGCTTTGGTAAGCTGATCGGCACAGGAAGTGGGTCTGCGTCCGCAGCGAACTCCCGAAAGTTTCTGCTCGATCTCGTCAACGGTCATTCCGTTCACCAATATCGGAATAGCCTTTAGATTTCCGTTGCACCCGCCCGTAAAGCTGACGTTGTAAACCTTGTCACCGTCAATGTCAAGACTTATCAGCTGAGAACAGGTATCCTGCGTTTTATAATCATAATGAAACATCACAGCAGCTCCTCCACCTTTTCTTTTACATTCCTGAGCGATTCGGTTGGCTCAAAACGCGCAGCGATATTACCCTCACGGTCTATCAGGAATTTTGTGAAATTCCACTTGACATTTCCGTTGTTCTTGTAGTCCTTGTCTACCTTCTTAGCGGCAAGCCCCACCACAAGCGCCATGGGACTCTTTCCGAAGCCGCCGAAGGATGTGTTCTCGGAAAGGTACCTATAAAGCGGATCGGATTTCTCTCCCAGAACGTCGATCTTTGAGAACTGCGGGAACGTTATACCGTAGCGTCCGGTACAGAAAGAATGGATCTCCTCATCACTTCCGGGAGCCTGCTCCGCGAACTGGTTGCACGGGAAATCCAGTATCTCCAGCCCGTCCTTCTGGTGCAGCTCATACAGATCCTGCAGCTCATCATACTGCGGAGTAAACCCGCATCCTGTAGCCGTATTGACGATCAGCAGAACCTTGCCGCGATAATCCGACAGCGGAACCTCGCTGCCGTCCTGTGCCTTTACGGTAAAATCATAAACGTTCATAATTTTCCTCATTTTAATTATTTACAATTAAATTGTGTGCAATTTATATTTTAATAATACCATTATTTTGAAAGTTTGTCAATATCATTTTAAAATTTCACCCAATTTTCACATTTTATAATAAAACCGTCCGCAAAAAAATCCGCGGACGGTCAAGGTTTGTGATATTATTCCGGCACAATTTCAAGCCCATGTCAACCGCTTTCTTGAAATAAGCGCGAAAATTCCGCAGACAATAGCCGACACCGCCGCCGGAACGGCATATATCAGACAGTCCGGGAAACTCCCCGATAAAATTGCCGAATCGACCGCGGCAGCGGCAAATACAACGCCGCATACGCACAGCACACGCGTTTTTCCCAGAACAAACAGCGCGGCAGCCGACAGGATCACCGCGGGCACGATAAAATACAGCGCGTTCATCAATATCCACACACTAAACGGCGCTGAATTGATCGAGCTTCTGTAATTTCTCCAATCCACAAGCGTTTTGACTGCAAAGGCGTTAATAAACGCGGCGCTTCCCGCAAAAAGCGCAAAAGTAACAGTTTTGGTTTTCATAATAATACCTCCTACTTTCTCGAAGAGATGAGCAGAATTATTCCCGCGACCGCACAGACCGCAGCAAAGATCACCGCAGCGCCCGTTCCGTTCATGCTGATGTTGACCGTGGACGACGTGTTAAACACGTCACGAACCCCAAGCGCGAAAACGACAGCGATAAGCAAAACAGCCCCCGCAGAAACGCCGAGCAGAAAACCCCCGACAGCCTTGCGCTTTTTTCTTGAGAAACGCTCGGACTTGCCCGGAATATCTCTCGTGCTTTCACGGCTATCCGAAGCGCCCGATTCACCGATACCCTCACCGGCTTTTTCGCGCATTAAAAAATCAAGCGTAACGCCAAAGCAGTCCGACAGCTCCACCAGCTTTTCGGGATTCGGCACCGCCGCGCCCGTCTCCCACTTGGAGACCGCCTGCCGCGAAACGTCCAGCTTTTCGGCAAGCTCCTCCTGAGACAGCCCGCTCCTGCGCCGCAGATCGCGGATCTTTTCGGAAAGCATCTGCTCACCTCCATTTGCGCCGAGCCGGCGCAGGTATTCCCATTACAACGCTTATTATGATTGAATGTTTTTCCCTGTAAGGTTATAATGTTGTTTTTATTCTATCATATCCAAACCAAAATGTCTGCATACACCGGCTTGAACTTTGTCAACCCGCGGTTGCACCCGCATAATAAAGCGGTTTTCGCGTTCAAAAAACATCCGCCGGGAAAACTCCCGGCGGATAATATCGATCAAACTATATCGTTCGCGTCAAACGGATCTCCGCACTCCGGGCAGAACTTCGGAGGCTTGGTCGGATCCTCGGGCTCCCAGCCGCACTTGTCGCACTTGTAAAGCGGAACTCCCGCGGGCTTGGGCTTGCCGCAGTTCGTGCAGAACTTTCCTTGATTGGACGCGCCGCACGAGCAGGTCCACGCGCCGCCCTTCTCGGGCTTCTTAGCTCCGCAGCCCATGCAGAAATTACCGGTGTTCTGCTGACCGCAGCTGCAAGTCCACGAATTCGCCGCCTGAGCGGGTGCCTGCTGTGCTGCCTGCTGAGCCATCTGCTGCTGAGCCGCCATTCCGTAAAGATTTCCGGCATTGATACCGCCCGCCTGCTGTGCCATATTCATTCCGTAGAAGCCCATAGCCGCGCCGCCCGCGTTGCCCGCGGCGGTTTTCATAGCCTCGCCCTGTGCCTGGGTGAGGTGCGCAGCCGCCATTCCGGGATCGCGCATAACGGCGGTCTTCTGGAGATCCTTGATAAGATCCTGATCCTCCTTGGACATGGATACGGGATTGAGATTGAACGACGAAAGCGTAAGACCGCGCAGATCTCCCCACTTCTTGGAAAGGATCTCGCTCAGAGCATCGCAGATCTCCATTGTATGAGACGGCAGACTGCTCGGACGCACACCAGCGTCGGAGATCTTGCCGAGCGCCGGCTGCAGCGCGGTAACGATCTCGGTTTTCAGCATGGAATCGATGTTGGACGCATTATAACTATCCGAGAAATTGCCACAGACGTTTGTATAAAACAGCACGGGATTGGATATTCTGTAGGAATACTCACCGTTGCAGCGCAGAGAAACATCCACATCCAGACCGATGTTTCTGTCGACCACTCTGAACGGGATCGGGGTCGCGGTGCCGTAACGGTTGCCCATGATCTCCTTGGTGTTGATGTAGTAAACGCGCTGATCCGTAGCCTCCTGACCGCCGAACGTAAAGCGCTTTCCGATCTCGCTGAACGTTTTCTTGATACTATCGCCCAGATTTCCGCTGAAAATGCTCGGCTGCGTGGAGCTGTCATAAACGAACTCGCCGGGCTCCGCACAGACCTCGGCGACCTTGCCGCCGTCAACGATAAGAGCGCACTGACCGTCATTCACGCTGATTATGGAACCATTGGTGATTATGTTGTCCGAACCCTTGGTGTTGGAGGATTTGTTGCCGACACGCTTGTAAGCGCGAACCGCAAGAACTCCCGAAGGAAACGCCTCCGCGTAAAAATAATCGCGCCACGAATCCGCAAGCACACCCGACAAAGCGCCTATACCGGCTTTAAGTAATCCCATGATGAAATCTCCTTTTCAAAAATGTATGAAAATCGCTGTAATAATATTGTACAATATTCAGCACGATTTGTCAATAGAAAAAACGAATTAAAAAGTATTAAAAAGAGGCAAGAGAAAGCCCTCTTGCCTCTCTTATTTCTTTCTGACCTCTGATCTGTCAGTCAAGGAACAGATGTCTGGGCAGACCGTCAACCATAAACGGCGACAGCTCGCCGATGATCAGCGGACGCGCATACTCGTCAAACTCCTTGGAAACATAGGTGTTGTCGTTGATAAGCCACTCCTTGGGAACGAGCTTCTCTACGTTTGCAACAGCCGAGGTCGGGCAGGAGCCTGTTTTCAGCTGATACGGATTGTTGGAAATTCTCTCAAAGATGATCATGCGTCCCGTCTCGCCGTTGAGGGAGAGCTGAACGCCGTCCGCGCCCGCGGTGAACGCCTCTGTGATGTCGCGGCGGGATACGATGTGCGACGCGCATCTCTGCAGTGTCGAGAATACGATACCTCTGGACTTCACGCCAAGCTCCGCGCCGATGAAGTCCGCAAGATACAGCGCGGTTCCGCCCAATGCCTTGTGACCGAACGCGTCCTCGCTGGTGGACTTCTTGTTAGCCTCGCAGACATACTTGCCGTCTGCGGTCTTGATACCCTCGGATACCGCGATAGTGATGACCTTCTTTTCCTTGCGGATCTCGTTGATCTTTTTCACGAAATTGTCATAGTCAAACACAGTCTCGGGCAGGCAGATAATATCGGGACCGCTGCAGTCCTCCGAGCGTGAAAGTGTCGAAGCGCAGGTCAGCCAGCCCGCGTCACGTCCCATGATCTCAACGATATTGATGGACTCATTCGGATAGGTGTTAGCGTCGCGGATGATCTCCTTCATAGCGGAAGCTATGTACTTTGCCGCGCTGCCGTAGCCTGGAGTGTGGTCGGTCATGGCAAGGTCGTTGTCGATCGTCTTGGGCACGCCGATAAATGTAATATCGCTGTTGATGATGGAAGCGTATCTGGACAGCTTGTCGATGGTGTCCATAGAGTCGTTTCCGCCGATGTAGAAGAAGTGCTTTACATCCATCTTCTTGAGGATAGCAAAGATCTTCTTATAAGTATCCTCATCCGTAGTATAGTCGGGGAGCTTGTAACGGCAAGTGCCGAGGAACGACGACGGAGTACGCTTAAGAAGCTCGATATCCAGATCATTCTTAACATGCTCTGACATCTCGATATAGCTCTCATTCAAGAGACCCTCGATTCCGTTGCGCATACCGTAAACATGGGGACAGCCCGCGTCCTTAGCTGTCTTGAACACGCCGACAAGGCTGGAGTTGATAACCGAAGTAGGTCCGCCGGACTGACCGACGATAACATTTCCAAGCTGCATAACAATACCCTCCGTAAATTTAAAAATTCTTATGCTGCGAGAATGCCGGGGAAAAACCGTCTTCAAGCAATCAGGCACGAACAAACCGCGCCCCAAAACAAGAAAACGTTTCCAAAGCACTCGTGTTTATATTATTCTACCATAATTTTATAAAAAAGTCAAGTATTTTTATAAATTTTTCACAAAAAATAAAAAATCGGACGGCGCAAAGCGCCGCCTCAGAGTGTAGATAAACCTCTTAAACGTTGATCTTGGCTAGTTTTATAATGTTGACGAGGGGCTGTTGATTTAAAAGAAATTTCAAAACCGTGCGGCGCTTCGCGCCGCCCTAGCCAGCCCCCCTCCGCTGAGCGCCCCAGTTGTGCG